>NZ_JBNPEN010000004.1:0-278797 GCF_050490295.1 Pseudarthrobacter sp. J1763
TGGGACAATTCCGTGGCCGAGTCTGTCTTTTCGTCACTGAAGAACGAGTTCTACCACCACTACAGCTTCCCCACCCGGCAAGACGCACGGCGGGCAACGATGCGTTACATCGAGGTCTTCTACAATCGGCACAGACCCCACACCCACAATGACGGCTTGCCACCAGCTGCGGCCATGGCCAAATTCATGACCCAAAACCAGCAGCTACCCGCTGCTGCCTAACCAAAAAGAAACTAACGAACTGTCCCGGATCCTTGACACACCTCAGTCCCGAGGGCGCGGATCAAGACGCCGATGCTTAGCTGGGCGGTCATACAGTCCATGTGCGCGGATGAAGAGGGTCACATGCCAAGGCCACCGCCGTGGTGAATCGTCGAAGGTAGGCATCATTTCGCTGCCTTGACTGACGTAATGGAATTCCTAGAGAAACCATTACGCCTATGCATAATGATTACCCAAGGGATACCATTTAGTCATGGCCGAAGATTGGATGACCACTGAAGAAGCTGGGGAGTTGCTTGGCGTCACCCGCCCCATGGTCCGCAAACTTTTAAAGGACGGGACCCTTCTACCCGCCGGGACTGCTGGCCGGGCCCTCTTGGTTGACCGAGCGTCTGTCCTGCGTCATAGCAACAGGCGCAAACTGAGCGGTCGAAGCTGGAATGCAGAAACGGCATGGGCTGCCCTGGACCTCATCACCGGCGGAACACCACGCTGGATCGACGCGACTGCTCGATTCCGCCTCAAGAAACGACTCATGACCATGGCGCCCACGGAACTGGCTGCGGCGGTCTCCACCAAGGACGAGGTCAAGCGTTACCGTCTGGCGCCGGCCGGTGTTGTACGTGCAGCGGACTATGTCCTCCCCACAGGAACTACCGCGCTCAAAAATGGAGAACTGGCGGAGCGCTTCGGTCTCGCAGAAGTACGCACCGACGTCCTGGAGGGCTATCTAGACAAGAACACGGCACCGCTGATCGTCGATGGGTTATCGCTTGTTGAAGACCCTAAAGGAAAGGTCGTCTTGCGAATTGTCGGCGAGAAGCACAACCTCAAAACTCCCCGCACCCCGGATGTTGTCGTAGCCGTTGACTTGATGGAGTCCTCGAATTCCAGGGAGCGGGCCGCCGGTGAACACATGCTCGCAAGGATCCTCGAACAATGGAAAGCTGGCCGTAATGTCTGAGCGAGAAGTTTTGAACGTCGCTATGCCAGTCGGTGGATGGCCATCTCCTTGGCCGCAGTGTTTCGAGTTGGCAGCAGCAATCCGGTCAGAACAATGGACCCTAGTTGGCGGACTTATGGTCACCAAAATTGCTGGCAGGGAGCCGTTCCAAATCGAGGGTGGCACCCAAGCGCTTCGACGCACCGTAAATGCGCTGCTCACTTCGGCCCCGGGAGAAACAACGAAACTCAGCGTCCCCAACCTTCATGGTGCCCTCGTCCTCAAAGGTGCTGCCTACATGACCGATTCCAGGGATAAGGGTAGGCATCTTGAAGACGCGGCCGTTCTGTGCGCTTGTATCCAGGACCCATACGCAATCGTTGCTGAACTTGGTGGCAGTGATCGTCAACGGTTCGCCGCGCTATACCGGGCGCTTGAGGCACCTACCCACCAGGCCTGGACGCAGCTCGAAGACGAGAACCGTATTGCCGCCCATGACGTCCTTCGGATCTTGGCCAGCGGAAAGACCCCGACTGCCCTTCCTCCCATTGGTCATCTGGGAGAATTTTCCTGACAACCGAGGGTCGGATGCTCTTTGAGGCCCTCGCGTAGGCGGCCAAAGCCGGGCGACATTTGCGCCACGTGGCCCTCGCTCTCGGGCCCATCAGATCCACAACCCCCACCCAGCCGTGCAAGACTAAAACCATGTTGCTTGCCTTCTCCGTAGCCCCCTCCGGCTCACCCCAAGATTCCGCCCGCACCGAGTCCGCCGACGCCTCGGTCCACGACGCCGTGGCCGCCGCCGTCAAGGTAGTCCGCGAGTCCGGCCTGCCTAACCGAACCACCAGCATGTTCACCGAGATCGAGGGCGAATGGGACGAGGTTTTCGCCGTAGTCAAGGCGGCCACCGAGGCCGTTGCCCCCTTCGGTTCGCGTGTTTCCTTGGTGATCAAGGCGGACATCCGCCCCGGCTATTCGGGTGAACTAGACGCAAAGATTGAACGCCTCGAGGCAGCGATCGACGATTCCAAAAACGCCAACAAGCAGCAATAGCCTCTTTCGCCCCACGGGCTCCAGTGCCAGACTGGCACTATGCCTGAGCGTCGCAGATTTGAACACCGGTCCCAGCCCGCATGGGTGGCGATGGAGGACTTCCTCTCAGAAGTGGTGGTGAAGCCCGACGCCGCGCTGAAGCAAGCCGTGCGGTCAGCGCTCGACGCCGGGATGCCCGCCATAGAGGTAGCGCCCACGGCAGGGAAGTTACTGCAGTTACTCGTCCGCATGTCCGGCGCCCGGCGGGTCCTGGAGATCGGCACCCTCGCCGGATTTAGCACCATTTGGATGGCCCGCGGGCTGCCGCAAGACGGCACCCTGGTGACGTTGGAATACTCGCCGGACCATGCCGCCGTCGCACGCAAAAACCTTGACAACGCCGAATTGGGGGACCGGGTGGAAATCCGGGTTGGCGTGGCGCTGAATTCGCTGCCGGAGCTCGAAGGCGGCGAACCGTTCGACTTTGTATTTATTGACGCTGACAAACAAAACAACAGCCACTACCTGGACTGGGCCATCAAACTCGGCCGCCCCGGCACCACCATTGTGCTCGATAACGTGGTGTGGGAGGGCGCGCCGCTGGACACCAGTTTGGACCCGGTCAACGCCCCCGGAATTAGAAGCGCACTGGAGCTCTTGGGCTCGGATCCGCGGCTCGACGCGACTGTTATCCAAACCGTGGGCTCCAAAGGTTGGGACGGGTTCGCACTGGCACTCGTCACCTGAGGCGCATCAAGAAGTACTTAGCCCGTGATTGACTAACTGCATGGAATTTACGCTGCAACAGGCCGTCGCGTCAGACGCCGACGAGCTCGTTGCCATGCACACCGCCGCCCATGAGGAGTGCTACGCCCATGTGCTTCCACCCGAGTTTTTCGCCGAACGCCGCGCCTCACTCCCGGAGCGGATAGAACGACGCCGGGACTTCCTCGCGGGGACAGCGAACTATCACACGGGCCACGGCCGCTCCCTGCCGGGCTTAGATGATCCGCGCATTATCGCGCGCGATGGACAGGGCAAGATTGTGGGTTTTGCCGATGCAGGTCCGGGGCGTGACGCAGATAGGCCAGGGGAGCTGGAGCTCTATTCCATCTACACTCTCGCTAGCGCCTACGGGACGGGTCTTGGCGCCCAACTTCTCAACGCAGCAATTGGGGACGAGCCCGCGTACTTGTGGGTCCTCGAGGACAACCCACGGGCCATGGCATTCTATACCAAGCACGGTTTTGCGCCGGACGGAACCAAACAGGTGCTGCCCGTTGAATGGCGCAGTCTTCCCGAAATTCGTCTTGTTCGGGGTGCTAAGTAATGGCGCGCGGTGAGCGCCGCGGGCGGTTGCGGGTCAACGAATCGGCGGGCGTGATTGAGACCCAAGGTGTGGCGCAAAACGGCCCGGTTGCTGGTGTTTACTACGTGGATACTGGCGACTGCGAACTTGTTCCCGATGACGACAACCCCAACGGGTGGCTCCTGAAAATCAATGGGGTGCAAAGCTCGCACATTGACCTCGCGGACCCGCTCCAGCTCAGTTTTGAGTACATGCGCTGGATCGCAGAGTTGGTTCATCAGCAGTTCCCGCAAGAGCCTGGCGCCCGATTGAGGGCCCTCCATTTGGGTGGTGGAGCATGCTCGCTGGCACGCTATTTCCACTCCGCGTACCCAGACGCGCGCCAAGTGGTGGTGGAGTTGGACGGCAAACTGGCCAACTATGTCCGTGACTGGTTTAAGCTGCCCAAAGCCCCGCTGCTGCGCATTCGCGTGGGCGAGGCGCGCGAGGTCACCGAGACCCTCACCGACGACTCCCGGGACCTGATAATTAGGGACGTTTTCGCTGGCGCTTTCACACCGTACCTGCTCACCACCCGGGAATTTACCGAACACGCAGCACGCGTTTTGGCGCCAGGTGGACTCTACGTGGTCAATAGCGGCGACGCGCCGGACCTGAAAAATGCTCGCCAAGAAGCAGCAACCATCGCGAGCGTTTTCCCACACGCGGCGCTCATCGCAGACCCGCCCATGCTCAAAGGCCGGCGCTACGGAAACATTATTTTCGCCGGCAGCGACCGCCCCATTGAGGACGGTGCCAAGCTGCGGCGCCAACTCCTGGGCGGTGCAGTGCCAGCCCAAATCTGGAATAACGAGCAAGTTCGTGACTTTGCTCGTGGTGCAAAAGTCCGTGTAGATGATGCCCCGGCGGCGCAAAAATAAATGAGGACTAGCTAAATTAAATAAACCGGGTATGGTCCGAGGTATAACTTAGAAAGGTTTCTAAAAATGTCTAAAAATATACCTGCAGGATCTGGTGCTAAAAAAACCGGGAAATCCATCCTCGAAAAACGCGCTGATAAAAAAGCAAAAGCCGCAGCGAGTGACATTCTCTCCGTTAAGCCGCGCAAGAGCCCGCGCTAACCACCACTAGTCCAAACGCTGGCCGGCCAGTTCGTTGTGGTAAGCAGCTGTCTCTTCTCGGAGCGCTGTGGCCACCGCGGCAACGGCTGGCCTGCGCATGGAATCTGGCCGTAACACCATCCAGTACGGAAGCTTTTCGTGGAACTTTTCCGGAAGCAGCCGCACTAGATCGTGGTGCCTATCGGCCATAAAACACGGCAAAAACCCGATCCCAGCGCCAGCCCTGGTGGCCTCAACATGCACAAAAACATTTGTTGACGTCAGGCTGTCCCGCATTTCCGGAACTAAACGCCTGGGTGCGTCAAGATCATCCACCTGCAGCATAGAATCCACAAAATAAACCAATTGGTGCTCAGAAATTTCTTTGATGCTGGCAGGAATTCCATGCTCGGACAAATAATCCCGGGAAGCGTACATACCCAAAACATATTCGCCCAAGCGGATTGCTTCCGCTCGGTGCACTTGCGGTTCACCCACCACCACTTCAATGTCCAGCCCGCTGCGTTGTTGCAGCGCACGCCGGGTCACCGTCACCAGTTCCACTGACAAGCCGGGATGATTGCGGCGCAATCGAGCCACCGCCGGGGCCGCAATGTAGGCACTAAAGCCGTCCGTAGCTGTCATGCGCACCACTCCGGTGACAGGGTCCGCGGTAGTTCCGCCGCCGGCGTCGTCCCCAAGCGAGCGCACGGCGGCTTCCACCTGTTCTGCTACAGCAACGGCCGTAGCCCCGCGCTCGGTCAGCTCCCAACCACCTGCCGCGCGGGCCAGAACGCGGCCACCGAGTGACTTCTCCAAGGCTGCGATTCGCCGGGACACTGTGGTGTGGTTGAGGCCCAGGGTGCGTGCGGCTGTGGTGAACTTTCCGCTCCGGGAAACTTCAAGCAGGACCAAAAGGTCATCGGGATTCGCGTTCATATCTGCAATTTTGCACATAGAGAGTGCTGAATTGACCATTGAACCGCCGTCATTCTGCGGGAATACTCATGGGAGCTATTTGTGTCGCGGCTCACAGTGGGCCCGGACTTGTGTCAATGAGGACACCGAAGGAGTTAAACATGGGCGTCAATCAGCGCTCCAGTGCCGCTACGGCAGGCGCAACGGGACAGGTTCCCGAGTCTGGTCTTAAGAAAGTAGTCGCCGCCTCTATGGTGGGCACCGTTGTGGAATGGTACGAATTTTTCTTGTACGCCACCGCGGCAACCTTGGTTTTTGGAAAGTACTTCTTCCCGGCAACGGGCAACGAGCTGGACGGCATTATCAGCGCCTTCCTCACCTACGCCGTTGGCTTTATTGCCCGACCGCTCGGTGGCATTGTGTTCGGTCAGATCGGTGACCGGCTGGGCCGCAAACCCACCCTTCAGCTGACCATTGTGATTGTTGGTGCAGCAACCTTCCTGATGGGCTGCCTGCCCGGCTTCGCTCAGGCCGGTTACTGGGCTCCGGCCATGCTGGTGGCGCTGCGCTTTATTCAGGGCTTTGCGCTCGGCGGCGAATGGGGCGGTGCGGTTCTTCTGGTAGCCGAGCACAGCCCCAACAAGTCACGCGCGTTCTGGTCCAGCTGGCCTCAGGCTGCTGTTCCCGTAGGCAACCTCCTAGCCACCTTGGTGTTGTTCATTATGTCCACCATGCTGAGCAGCGAGGCCTTCCTCGGCTGGGGATGGCGCGTAGCATTCTGGCTTTCCGCGGTGATCGTTTTTGTGGGTTACTACATCCGCACCCACGTCACCGAGGCACCGATCTTCCTCGAGGCCAAGGCTCAGGTCGAATCGGAAAAGGCGATCAGCTACGGCGTTGGCGAAGTATTGCGTAAGTACCCCAAGGGTGTTTTCCAGGCCATGGGTCTTCGTTTTGCCGAGAACATTATGTATTACCTGGTGGTCAGCTTTGTGGTGGTTTACCTCAAGACCGTCCACAAATATGACACCTCTCAGCTCCTGCTGGCCTTGCTGATTGCCCACGTGATCCACTTCTTGGTGATCCCGCAAGTGGGCCGTCTGGCCGATTCGTGGGGCCGGAAGCCGGTGTACCTGATTGGTGCAGTCACTGGGGCTATTTGGCCGTTTATTGCCTTCCCCATGTTCGACACCAAAAATGCAGTGATCATTGTTCTTGGTGTGACGATTGGCCTAATTTTCCACGCATTTATGTACGCCGGTCAGCCAGCCATCATGTCCGAGCTCTTCCCCACCCGGATGCGTTACTCGGGCGTCTCGCTCGGCTCACAGGTCACCTCCATCTTCGCCGGTTCCTTGGCGCCACTGTTCGCAACCCAGTGGCTCAAGGACACGCACTCCTGGGTGCCCACGGCCATCTACTTGGTGATCGCCTGCATTATTACTGCAGCGGTGGTGCTCACCTTGAAGGAGACACGTGGTGTGTCTCTGCGGGACATTGACGACGCCGATGCGGAACGTCACGGGCTACCGATCCCTTCCAGCGTGGCTGGTGCGGTGGGACGTCACTCATGAGTGAAGGAGCCACTTTGGAAGGGCGCAAAGCTCTAGTTACCGGCGGGGCCAGTGGCATTGGGGCAGCATGTGCCCGTGCCCTGGCCGCGGCGGGAGCCAAGGTTGTTGTTGCCGATTTAGACGAGGCAGCGGCCACGGCCATCGCAGAGGAGATTGGCGGTACCGCTTGGGCTGTGGACTTGTTGGACACAGCCGCGTTGGAAGGGCTGGAGCTGGATTGCGACATCCTGGTCAACAACGCCGGCATCCAAAAAGTGGCACCCATTCAGGACTTTGTTCCAGAGGACTTCCGCAGAATCCACCGGTTGATGCTTGAGGCGCCGTTCCTGCTGATCCGCGCAGCGCTGCCACACATGTATGCCAAGGGATTCGGCCGGATTATCAACGTGTCATCCGTGCACGGGCTGCGTGCTTCCCCGTTCAAAAGTGCGTATGTCTCCGCCAAGCACGGCCTGGAAGGGCTGAGCAAAGCGACGGCACTGGAGGGCGGGGAACATGGGGTCACCTCAAACTGCGTGAACCCCGGGTACGTGCGCACCCCGCTGGTGGAGAAGCAGATTGTGGACCAGGCTGCGGTGCACGGGATTCCCGAGTCTGAAGTCTTGGCTCAAGTGATGCTCACTGAATCGGCCATCAAACGTTTGGTGGAGCCGGAAGAGGTGGCGGCGCTAGTTACCTGGTTGGCGAGTGATACTGCCGCGATGGTGACAGGCGCCAGTTACACGATCGACGGCGGCTGGTCAGCCAAGTAGCTAGCTGGATTTGGGGGAACCAACCGGCTGCAACTAACTGTTGGCGGCGGTGGTGTGGGCTAGTCTTGTGCAGCAATCCATGCGCACAATGAGGGACCATGACAACATCACCGCCACCCAGCACGCTCCCGGGTTCTGCAGCTGGCACCAAAACGGCAAAAACCGTAAAAGCCGCGACGAAAGTCCCAGCTGCCGAGAACACCCTGCGCATCCTCAAATTGTTGGCCTCAAGGCGCGGGCCCATGGCGGCGTCGAGCATTGCCACCACCCTGGGCATTCCGCGCTCAAGCGTCTATCACCTCTTGGCAGTGATGGAGGAAAACGGCTTTGTTCTGCACCTGCATGAGGAGCGGCGCTACGGGCTGGGGATCGGCGCTTTCGAGTTGAGCTCCGCGTATTCGCGTCAAGAGCCGCTCTCACGTTTGGGCCGGCCGCTACTGGCGGGGCTGGTGGATGGGATTGGCGAGAGCGCGCACCTTGCCGTTTTGCACGGACGGGACGTGCTTTACATCGTTGAAGAACGCGCCAAAAACCGGCCTTCGCTAGTGACCGACGTCGGCGTGCGGCTCCCCAGTCACCTCACCGCGAGCGGCCGCGCCATTCTGGCAGCCTTGCCAAAGTCGCAGGTCAGGGCGCTGTACCCAAGCGCTGAAGCGTTTACGGAACGTCACGAAGTTCCTGGCGCCATCACCAAGTACAGCGCGCTTTCCGCGCACCTAGACACTGTCCGGCAACGCGGTTACGCCACCGAACACGGCGAAGTGACACCCGGGTTTGGGTCGATTGCAGCGGTGGTCACCGATCATGTGGGATGGCCGACGGCGGCAGTGGCTGTGACGTTCCTTGAAGAAAAGTTCGCGCCGGAGTTGTGGGAGCCGGTGGCAGCTAAAGTACAAAAGGTCGCCGATGAGCTTTCGGTTCGCCTCTATGGGCGGCGCGCTTAGAGGCCTATTGTGGGGGTATGAGCACACTTTCGGGCCGGGAAAATACTGCACTTTTGGTGATCGACGTCCAGAACGGGGTGATGGACGGCTCCCATGATCGGGATGAGATCATTGGCCGTATTGCGGTGTTGGTGGACCGGGCACGCGAGGCCGGAAATCCTGTGATCTGGGTGCAGCACAGCTCCGAGGAACTGCCGCTGAACAGTCCGCAGTGGGAGTACGTTCCCGAGTTGTCTCGCCGGGATGACGAAGAGCTGGTGCACAAATTGCACGGTGATTCCTTTGAAGCCACCAACCTTGAGGACGTTTTGCGAGCCAAAGGTGTGGGGACTTTGGTGGTTTCCGGTGCGCAAACGGATGCGTGTATTCGATCAACCATTCACGGGGCGTTCACACGCGGCTATGACGTCACGCTGGTCAGTGATGCACACACCACCGAGGATCTCTCTGAATGGGGTGCGCCCAAGCCGGCGGAAGTTATTGCGCACACCAACTTGTACTGGAGTTGGCAGTCTGCGCCGGGCCGGACGGCGATGACCGTCACCGCGGATGAGCTCGAGTTTTAGCGGATCCTGAGAGGTAAGTCTGAAATACCGGACACCATGGCGTAAAACTCACTGTTACCGCAGTCACAGGCACGCTTGACTGGAAGCAACCACATTCCATTCATGCAAGGAGCCCGATCATGGCACCCGCCGATTTCACCACTGGTACCCGTCCGGTCAAGGCACCCCGCGGCACCACACTCACAGCAAAGAGCTGGCAGACCGAAGCGCCGCTGCGCATGCTGATGAACAACCTGGACCCAGAAGTTGCCGAGCGCCCCGAAGAACTTGTGGTCTACGGTGGCACCGGCCGGGCCGTCCGCTCATGGGCCGCCTTTGACGCCATCACTCGCACTCTCGAATCCATGGAAGCTGACGAGACACTTCTGGTTCAGTCCGGCAAACCCGTAGGCGTGTTCCGGACCAACGAATGGGCCCCACGTGTACTGCTGGCCAACTCCAACCTGGTGGGCGACTGGGCCAACTGGCCCGAATTCCGCCGCCTCGAAGCCGAGGGTCTGATGATGTACGGCCAGATGACAGCCGGTTCGTGGATCTACATTGGCACCCAAGGCATTTTGCAGGGCACTTACGAAACCTTTGCCGCCGTCGGACGTAAATTGCGTGAGGCCGGCCGCATCCCCACCCCAGCCGATCCCAACGCTGGTCCCTTGGCCGGAACCCTGACCCTAACCGGCGGTTGTGGCGGAATGGGTGGCGCGCAGCCGCTCGCCGTCAGCCTCAACGACGGCGCGTGCCTGATTGTGGACGTGGATGAATCCCGCCTGCGCCGCCGAGTTGGCAAGCGCTACCTGGATGAGGTTGAGACCGATCTGGACACCGCCATCGCCAAGGTCCAGGCAGCCAAAAACGAGGGCCGCGGCTGGTCCGTTGGCTACGTTGGCAACGCCGCCGAGGTGTTCCCGGAACTGCTCCGCCGCCACAAAGCCGGCGAGATCACCGTGGACATTGTGACCGACCAGACCTCCGCGCACGATCCACTCAGCTACCTCCCTGAGGGCATCACCGTTGACGAATGGCAGTCCGAGGCAGCTGCGGACCCGGAAACGTTCACCAAAAAAGCGCAAAGCTCCATGGCCCGCCACGTTGAAGCGATGGTTGATTTCCAGGACGCTGGCGCCGAAGTCTTTGACTACGGAAACTCCATCCGTGACGAAGCACGCAAGGGCGGCTACGACCGCGCCTTCGAATTCCCAGGCTTTGTCCCGGCCTACATTCGCCCCCTGTTCTGCGAAGGTTTGGGCCCGTTCCGTTGGGTGGCACTCTCCGGAGATCCTGAGGATATCGCAGTCACTGACGCGGCCATCAAAGAGCTCTTCCCGGAGAACAAACACCTCCACAAGTGGCTTGATGCCGCAGCTGAGCGCGTTGAATTTGAGGGCCTACCGGCACGTATTTGCTGGTTGGGATACGGTGAGCGCGCTAAGGCTGGCCTCATGTTCAACCAGTTAGTCAAGGACGGCAAGGTCAAAGCCCCGATTGTGATTGGCCGCGACCACTTGGACTCCGGCTCGGTAGCTTCCCCCTACCGCGAGACCGAGGCTATGACGGACGGTTCAGACGCGATCGCTGACTGGCCCATGCTCAACGCTTTACTGAACACGGCCTCGGGTGCCACCTGGGTTTCGCTGCACCACGGAGGTGGTGTGGGGATTGGCCGGTCCATCCACGCAGGACAGGTCTCGGTAGCAGATGGAACCGACCTTGCAGCCCAAAAACTTGAGCGCCTGCTCACCAATGACCCCGGAATGGGAGTCATCCGCCACGTAGACGCCGGCTATGACCGCGCCGTCGAGGTCGCCAAAGAACGTGGCGTCCGTATCCCCATGATGGAAGGCAACTAGCCATGACTGTTACCAAAAACCAACTCACCGTCACCCTCGGATCGAGCGGAGTCACGGCTGAAGATGTCCTCGCCGTTGCGCGTCACAATGCGCACATCACCATCGCTGACGAGGCTTTGAAGAATGTTGCCCGCGTCCGCGCGCACATCGACTCCCTCGCGCACAGTGACACCCCCGCCTATGGCATTTCCACCGGTTTTGGGGCACTCGCCAACCGGCACATCCCCACCGAGCAGCGCACCCAGCTGCAGAAGTCGCTGATCCGCAGCCACGCAGCGGGTATGGGCCCGGCCGTAGAGCGCGAAGTAGTGCGTGCGCTGATGTTCTTGCGCGCCAAAACTCTCGCATCCGGCCGCACGGGTGTCCGCCCGGTGGTCCTGCAAACCATGATTGACGTCCTGAACGCAGGCATCACCCCGGTAGTCCGTGAGTTCGGCTCGCTCGGTTGCTCCGGTGACCTGGCGCCGCTTTCACACTGCGCCATGGTGGTTATGGGTGAAGGTCAGGCGGAAGGGCCCGACGGCGTCACGTACGGTGGACGCGGCGAGTCACCAGTTGCTGAGCTTCTGGCAGCCCACGGTATTGAGCCGGTGACCCTCGCCGAAAAGGAAGGCCTCGCGCTCATCAACGGCACCGACGGCATGTTGGGAATGTTGTTTATGGCGCTCGCGGACATTCGTGAATTGCTCACCACCGCTGACATCACCGCCGCGTTGAGTGTTGAGGCGCTGCTGGGCACTGATCAGGTGTTTTTGCCTGAGTTGCATGCCGCACTGCGCCCGCACCCGGGCCAGGCCGCAAGTGCCGAGAACATGCTGCGCGTGCTCTCCGATTCGCCAATTGTTGCCTCACACAAGGTGGGGGATTCGCGAGTTCAGGACGCCTACTCGCTGCGTTGCGCCCCCCAAGTTGCTGGCGCCGTGCGGGACACCGTTGCCCACGCCGAGATGGTGGCTACTCGGGAACTGGCCGCAGCAATCGACAACCCTGTGGTCCTTGAAGACGGCCGGGTGTCCTCAAACGGTAATTTCCACGGCGCCCCCGTGGCCTACGTCCTAGACTTCTTGGCCATTGCCGTGGCGGACCTATCCTCAATTGCCGAGCGCCGCACCGACCGCATGCTGGACCCTGCCCGCTCGCATGGACTGCCGGCGTTCTTGGCCGGGGATCCGGGTGTGGACTCGGGCCTGATGATCGCCCAGTACACGCAGGCCGGTTTGGTCTCAGACAACAAGCGCCTCGCCGTTCCCGCGTCGGTGGACTCGATCCCCAGCTCTGCAATGCAAGAGGATCACGTGTCGATGGGTTGGCACGCTGCCCGGAAGCTTCGCCGTGCGGTGGAGAACTTGCGTCGTGTGTTGGCCATTGAGCTGGTGACGTCTACGCGTGCCATCGACATTCGCACGCAATTGTCCGACGGCGAACTCACCCCAGGCCCTGCCGGCGCGGCAGTGCTTGAGGTACTTCGCGCGTCGGTGGACGGGCCGGGCGTGGACAGGTTCCTGTCTCCGGAACTCGAAGCGGCTTACGAACTGTTGCTCACTGGTGAGGTAAAAGCGGCAGCCGAGTCCGCCGTCGGACTTCTGAACTGACCCTTCACCCCTAAACGGACAATTCCCCGCAAAATGATGGGGTGAATTGTCCGTTTAGGGGTGACGCTCTTAACGGATCAGGGTATTGACCAGCCGGGCTGCCACTTTGGCGGTCCGGCTGTCTACATCAAATTCCGGATTCAGCTCGGCCACATCAAAGTGCAGGAGCTTCCCGCTGGCCGCGACCTGCCGGCACACGGCGGAGATAATCGCTAGCGGGACGCCATGAGCGGCCGGCGCGCTCACCGCAGGGGCCACTGCGGCCGGCAAAACGTCCAGGTCAATGGTCAGATAGAGCACGTCAATTCCGGCCAAAAATGCTGCCACAAATTCTTCCGTGGCCGCAGGGCTGCAGTCTTCGTCCAGCAGGAATTTAACGTCTAATTCCTCAGCCGTCTCAAAAAGGGCGCGGGTGTTATTCGGCTCAGAAATACCGACGACGGCGTAGTTGAGTTTGCGTCCCTCGGCGGCTTCCGCGTGGGCCATCTGGAGGAACGGCGTACCCGAGCTGCGGGTCCCACCATGGGCGGGGTCGTAGCTGCGCAGATCAAAGTGCGCGTCAAGGTTCAAAACACCAAGGCGTAGACCATCCTGAACCGCGTGGCTTTGAGCAACGCCAAGGTAGCTGGCAAAAGCGGTCTCATGCCCGCCGCCCAGCACCCCGGTGAGGGCGCCCGCATCAATCAACGGCGTAACGGCCGAGCCAAGGCGCTCCTGACCGGGTTCCAGCTTGTCACCCTCAACGGTGACGTCACCGGCATCGAAAACCATCCGGTCTAAGTGGAAGGCGAGTGGCCCCAACGCGGTGCGAATGGCGGCCGGTCCCTTCGCGGCACCCACGCGGCCCTTGTTCCTGGCCACACCGGCGTCGGACGCAAAGCCCAAGAGCACGGCGGGGCGGCCCGGCGCGTTATCTACTGCAGAAGCCAGCGGCTCAACGGCCTGCCACCAGCGGCGATGCTCGGGGGTGTCGCCGTCGAAGCGGCCAGTCCATGGCTGCGGGGGAGTGTCTACTGTGGGCGCGGAAAGTTCCATACTTCTAGCTCAGCGCAGAGCCCCGTCAAAAGCTAGAGTCTGGGTTCGCTGCCTGTCCGGAATTCCGGACAGGCAGCGAATGACAGTCCGCCGTGATTAGCGCTCCGCGACGAAGCGGCGGCTCACGGCGATGTCCTGATCGCCCAGCCCGGACGCCACGATCTCATCAAACGCCGCGCGCAGGGTGGGCAGCAGGGCCGTGTTGGTGCCCGTGGCCTCGGCAATCTCGGCCGCGGAGGCGAGGTCTTTGACCATGTATTTGGCCATGCCGGACGGCGAATCGTCACCGCTGACCAGTTTGTCCTTGCGGGAGTCCAAGAGGCGCGAGCCCGCGTAGCCGCCAGAGAGCAGGTCCCACATTTTTTCGAGGTCAATCCCGGAGCGGTCGGCCAGAACCGTGGCTTCACCCAGAGCCAGGATCGTTGCCGAGACCACCATTTGATTGCAAGCTTTGGCTACTTGCCCGGCGCCGAGTGGGCCTAGGTGGACCGGGTTTCCGCATGGTGCAAGCAGCGTGGCGGCAAGGTCGGCGTCGTCCTTTTCTCCGCCGACCATCACCGAAAGGGTTCCGGCGTTAGCCCCATCTTCGCCGCCGGAAACTGGACAGTCCACCACACGAACCAAGCCGTTGCTCTCCGTAGCGAGGCGCTCGGCAAGTTCCCGGACGCCAGTGGCGGAGCTTGTGGAGCCGATCATCAACAACAGTCCGGTGTCTCTTACGCCAGCCAATAAGCCCTGTTCTCCGGACAGCACTTCCTCGAGCTGGGGGAGATCTGGCAACATAAGCAGTACTGCGTCAACGTTGGCGGCAAGTTCGCGTGCGGTGTTGACCCAGGTGGCGCCGGAGTTCACGAGTTCCGGCTGCGGGCGTCGTCCGGTGATGGTCAGGGTCCCGTGCTTTGCGAGCAGGTGGTGGGCCATGGGGGCACCCATTGCGCCCAAGCCGATCATTCCAAGTGCTGAATTGGTCATATAACCAGACTAGATCAAAGACAATATTTGGAACAGTGTTCAATATATTGAATTCCGGCTAGGCTTGGAGAAGTTGCTCAACTTCGTTTTGGCTGCAGCGCAACAGCGTGCAGTTCCGAAGGTGGGCCCAAGACAGCCGCAAAGAAGGGGAACCCATGTCTGCCAAAGCACGCGCCGTCGTCGCAGTACCGCTCACCGAAGAGCTCTGCCAAATCATTGAAACTTTGGAACCGCGCCTGGAAGTCATCCGCGATCACAGCCTCTACCACCCTATGCGTGGGGCGGCGGACTGGTCCGGCGATCCTGAACATCACCGGACGCCTCAACAGCAGGAAACCTTCGAGTCCTTGGTTGACTCGGCAGACTTCCTTTTTGGCATCCCCGACGTTGAACCTGCTGCCCTCGCCCGCACCGTTGCTGCGAATCCTAAGCTCCGCTGGGTCCACACCACGGCTGCGGGTGGTGGCGGTCAAGTAAAGGCGGCCGGGCTGGGCGCTGAAGCGCTAGAGCGCGTGGCGTTTACGACGTCGGCCGGTGTCCATGGTGGGACGCTCGCCGAATTCGCCCTTTTCGGCGTCCTCGCTGGCGCTAAGTCTCTGCCACGTCTCCTGGCACAGCAGCGCGCCAAGGAATGGACCGACCGCTGGGAAATGAAACAGCTCGATGAGATGACAGTCCTGGTGGTTGGCCTCGGCGGAATCGGTGCTGAGTGTGCCCGCCGCTTCAAAGCGCTTGGTGCCACGGTGTGGGGAACCACGCGCAGTGGTGAGCCGGTGGAAGGTGTTGACCGGCTGATTCCGGTTGAGGAGCTGGCCACGGCTGCTGCTGAAGCCGATGCGCTGGTGGTGACCCTACCTGGGACCGAGCAGACGCATCACCTGGTGGGCGCAGAGGTGCTTGGCAACATCAAACCAGGCGCGATTGTGGCAAATGTTGGCCGTGGCACGGTGATCGACGAAGAGGCGCTGCTCGTGGCCCTGGACAGCGGCCGGGTGTCCTTTGCCGCTCTTGATGTTTTTGAAGTTGAGCCACTGCCTGCCGAGTCGCCCCTGTGGAGCCGGGATGATGTATTGGTCAGCCCGCACACCGCCGCGCTTAGTTCCAAAGAAGAAGAACGTATTGCTCGGCTCTTCGCTGACAACGCTGGCCGTCTGCTGGATGGCAAACCATTGCGTAATGTGGTCAACACTGTGGAGTTCTACTAAGACCCCGCAGTCAATGAGCATAAAGCGAGGGAGAGCGTCCATGCCTGAGTCCACGGGAGCCGACGTCGAAGAGCGCACCACGCGCGATCCGGCACCGGCAGTGAGCCGAAGCCTCAAAATTTTAGGCATTCTGGCAGCCGCAGCTGGCCCGCTGACACTAACGGAAATTGCGACGGCGTTAGGGCTCGCCAAGTCCTCAACCATGAATCTGTGCCTTGCGCTTGAAGAGGGCAGTATGATCCAGCGGGTGCCTACCGGGTACCAACTGGGCCGCCGGAACGCGGAACTTGGCGGAGCTTACGCGGCGCAGTTCAACCAGATCCGCGAGTTCTACTCGGTGTGCGAGGCTTCACCTGTGCTGCGGCATGAGGTGGTGCAGGTTGCCATGCTGGACGATCACGACGCGCTGTACTTAGCACGTCACGAGGGTTCCCGCACGGTGCGCTTTGGTACGCCGCTAGGCTCCCGCATTCACGCGGCCTTCAGTGCCACGGGCAACGCGCTGCTGATGATGCTTGACGATGCGCAAGTGACTGAAATTATGGCCAACCAGGTTCCGTTCCCGCGCACCTCCCCGCACGGTGTGAAGGACCTGCCGGAGCTGTTGGGGCGGCTTGCTGTGGCGCGCGAACGCGGGTGGACCTTGGATCCTGGCGAAGGCATGCAGGGTCTTGTTGGTGTTGCCGTGCCGCTGGAAGCCTGGGCTCCCGGGGATCCGCAACTGGCGCTGGGCGTGGCCATCCAAGAGGCACGTGCCACCAAGGAACACGTTCACCGCGTTGCTTCGGCGCTGCTCGAGGCGGCGCGCTTGCTGACCAACCCGCTGGGGGCTACCGCGCGCAAGTAGTTCTACTCACAAAGGACGTGATGCCGATTCACCGGCATCGCGTCCTTTCTTGTTGCGTCCGCCCATTTCGCTCCGGCCCAGTAGCGCCGCCGAGTTGGCAGTTAACGCGGATGTTTTCGAGAAACACCCGCGTTAACTGCCAGCTCGGCGGCGGGGGCTCGTATTACCCTTCGCGCCAGAAATAATCTGTTCAAAGTATTGAACAGAGTTCAAAGGGTTGATAGTGTCGCTTCAGAGTCGGAGCAGAGCACTGCGCCGGCAACGCTGTTCCAGCCAATCAAAGGAGATTGCAGTGACCAAGAAGGAACCGGTCCAGAACCCAGGCGCCTCCGACCCGGACTACGCCAAAAATCTGCAGCGCGCCACCCTCGCCTCGAGCATCGGCAGCGCCCTCGAATACTTCGACTTCGCCCTCTATGGGCTCTCTACAGCACTGATTTTTAACCTGCTGTTTTTCCCTCAGGGGGACCCCGCTATGGCAACCGTTGGCGCCTTCGCCACGTACGGCGTCGGATTTTTGGCACGGCCCTTTGGCGGGTTGGTTTTTGGCCGCCTCGGTGACAGGCTCGGCCGCAAATGGGTTCTGGTCATCACTATCCTGCTGATGGGTGGCGCCTCCACCGCGATCGGCTTCCTGCCCACCTACGACGCGGTAGGTCTTTGGGCCCCCGTCCTCTTGGTCACCCTTCGCCTACTCCAGGGCTTCGGTGCAGGTGCTGAGCAGGCCGGTTCCACTGTATTGATGGCCGAATACGCGCCGGTCAAACGCCGCGGATTCTTCGCAGCCCTGCCGTTTATTGGTATCCAGGCCGGCACATTGCTGGCAGGTTTGGTGTTCAGCCTCATCTCCCTGCTCCCCAAGGATCAGCTGCTGAGCTGGGGCTGGCGTGTTCCGTTTATGCTCTCCTTTGTGCTGATCATTGTGGCGCTCGTGATCCGCTCCAAACTCCGTGAAACGCCCACCTTTGTGGCCCTCGAAAAGAGCGAACAGATCCAAGACCGCCCGGTGAAGGAAATCTTCACCAAGGGATTACCGGGCGTTGTTGTTGGCATCGGTCTGCGGATGGCCGAAAACGGCGGCTCCTACATGTTCCAGACTCTCTCACTCGCATTCTTCGTTTCCGTAGTAGGTAAGGACGCGGACAAGGGCTTGCTGGCTTGGGGAGTGAGCCTCGGTTCTCTTATTGGCGTGTTCACGGTGCCACTCGCCGGAGCTATTTCAGACCGCGTAGGCCGCCGCACGGTGTACCGCGCCGGAGCCGTTTTTATGCTCCTGTACTCCTTCCCGGCTTGGTGGCTCTTGTCCTTGGGTAACCACATTGTGGCTGTCATTGTGATTGCAGTGGGCATCGGCATCGCCGTGAACACCATGCTCGGCCCGCAGTGCGCCATGATCCCGGAAATGTTCGGCAACAAGCACCGCTACCTGGGTGTGGCCATGGCCCGCGAAATCTCAGCAGTCCTAGCCGGTGGCCTAGCCGGCGTCCTCGGCTCCTACATCATCGCTGTCAGCCACGGTAACTGGATCCTCTTGGCCGTATACATGGCAACACTCGCCATCATCACCACCTGCTCCACGTTCTTGGTGCCGGAAACATTGCGCCGCGATCTGTGCCGTACCGATGATGCAGTCAAGGTCTCCCGCAATGAAACGGGGGACGGCGTAGAAGCCTCAACCCAACAACTGATCAAGGTCGACGCATGAGCAGTATCCCTGGAATCAACGCCTTCAGCCTGGCCGGCCAGGTTGCACTGGTCACCGGCTCGAGCCAGGGCATTGGACGCACTCTCGCCGAGGGGCTCGCCGCCGCCGGCGCCACAGTGATCGTTCACGGGCGCGACGCCGGCAAGGCAGCTAAGGCGGCTGCTGACATTGAGCAGGCCACCGGTTCGCCCGCGCACAGTGTCACGTTCGATGTCACCGATCCTGCCGCCGTCGACTCCGGTATTGCTGCTATTGAAGCCGAGCACGGTGCCCTGAACATCTTGGTGAACAACGCTGGGATCCAACGCCGGGCCGAGATTGGTGAGTTCACCAACCAGGATTGGGATGACCTTCTGGCCACTAACCTCTCGAGCGCGTTCTACCTTTCCCGGCGCGTCAGCCGCGGAATGGTGGAGCGTGGCAGCGGGAAGATCATCCAGATTGGCAGTGTTCAAAGCCAGCTTGCCAGACCCGGAATCGCGCCGTACTCGGCCACCAAGGGTGCCATCGTGATGCTGACCAAGGGGCTCTGCGCGGATCTGGCCCCGCACGGCATCCAGGCAAATGCTATTGCCCCCGGCTACTTTGCCACCGAGCTGACCAAGGCGTTGGTGGCAGATGAAGAGTTTTCCGAGTGGGTCCGTGGCCGCACACCAGCTGCCCGCTGGGGAGACACCAAGGACTTGGTGGGTGCCTTGGTTTTCTTGGCCAGCTCGGCCAGTGACTTCGTCAACGGGCAAACATTGTTCGTTGACGGGGGCATGACGGCTGTTGTCTAAGTCCGGAATTCAACACGGTGAAGGGAAGCATTCGAGCATGAGTCAGAACCTAGGTGTGGTGGCCCACGCGGCAGGGGATTTGCGGGTTGAGCAGCTGCCCGAGCCCGTCCCCGCGGCGAATGAAGCGGTGGTGAAGATCGCCTTTGGTGGGGTGTGCGGCTCCGACTTGCACTACTGGAAACACGGTGCCGCGGGGGACTCGATACTGCGCGAACCCATGATTCTGGGCCATGAAATCTCCGGTACGGTGCTGCAGGCTGCAACGGATGGATCCGGCCCAGCGGTTGGCACGCGCGTTGCGGCTCACCCACTCACAGCGTGCGGAGACGGGGTCACTCCCTACCCGGAGGACCGCCCCAACTTGGCACCAGCCTCAACGTACTTGGGTTCGGCCATGCACTTGCCGCACACCCAGGGTGCCTTCGCGCAGCGGGTTGCCCTGCCGGCAAGGATGCTCCATGTGGTACCGGAGGGCGTTTCTTTGGAAGCGGCCGCGCTCGCCGAACCGGCCGCCGTCGCGTGGCATGGCCTTGAGCGCGCAGGGGATATTCGTGGCAAGCGCGTTGCAGTCATTGGTGCAGGTCCCATTGGGCAGTTGGTGATCGCCGCTGCACTTCAACACGGTGCTGCTGAGGTTATTGCCACGGATCTTTTTGATGTGCCGCGCGGTATTGCCGAAAAGCTCGGGGCTAGGACTCTAGACGCTCGCGACGGTGACTCGATCGCCGCCCTCTTTGCCGACGTCGTCATTGAATCCAGCGGTACTGTGCCGGGACTGACGGCCGCGATCTCCGCGGCAGTGCGAGGCGGGACTGTGGTGATGTTGGGGTTGCAGCGGGCCGGAAACATTGAGGTCCCCATGGCTACGGCCATTACGCGGGAGCTTACGCTCACTGGCTCGTTCCGGTTTGCGGGGGAGTTCAATGCGGTGCTCGATGCGCTGGGTGACGGTTCGCTTCGCACGGACGGGATCGTCACGCATGTGGTTCCCGCCGCCGATGCTGTGGAGGCGTTCACCGTCGCGGCGGACGCTTCGGTGTCCTCAAAGGTGCTGCTGGCCTTTTAAACGCGTCGAGTTGGCACTTCGCGTGGATGTTTCGGTGAAACACCCACGCGAAGTGCCAACTCGACGGAGGGAAATTAGTTGATGCCCAGCATTTGCTCGATCGGGCCAATTCCAAAGAAGATCAAGAACGCGGCAGCCACGGTCCACATCAATGGGTGAATTTCGCGTGCGCGGCCCTGGAACGTGCGGATCAGCACAAAGGCGATGAAACCGGCACCCAGACCGTTAGCGATCGAGTAGGTGAACGGCATCAGGGTGAAGGTCAGGAACGCCGGAATGGCTATGCCCCAGTCGCTCCAGTCGATGCGTCCCACCTGGGAAACCATCATAAAACCAACGACGACGAGCGCCGGCGCCACAGCCTCGAACGGCACCAAGTTGATCAGCGGGGTAAAGAACATAGCCACAAGGAACAACAGGCCGGTGACCACAGAGGCCAAACCGGTACGTGCACCTTCGCCAATGCCGGCGCCGGATTCGACATAGATCTGGTTGGAGGACACCGAAGCGCCACCACCAACGATTGCGCCCAAAGCGTCAATCTGGAGTACCCGATCAACGTTGGGGATGTTGCCATCCTTATCAATGGTGCCAGCCTCGGTAGCCAGGCCAACCATGGTTCCCATGGCGTCAAAGAAAATCGACAACAGGATCACAAACGCCAGCAGTGCTGCTGCAACAAAACCGAGGTGCTCAAAGGCGCCGAAGGGGTTGGCCTTACCAATCAGACTCAAGTCCGGTGCGGTCCAAGCTGTGAACTTGGGGGCCACTAGGGACCAGCCCTGAGGGTTGGTGGTCTTGCCGTCGAAGCTGGGACCGATGTGCAGGGTGAATTCGAGGATCACGGACAGAACAGTGGAGGCGATGATACCGATCAGGATTGCGCCCTTAACCTTGCGAACCACCAAAGCGATGGTCAGGATTAGGCCAAAGACGAAGACCAACGTGGGCCAGCCCATCAGCTTGCCGTCAAAACCCAAACCAACCGGAACGGTGGTGCCAGCAACGTCAGGGATACGCCGAACAAAGCCAGCGTTCACCAAGCCGATCAAAGCGATAAACAGACCAATGCCCACAACAATTGCGGTCTTGAGTCCCTCAGGTACGGCCTTGAAAACTGCGGTGCGGAAACCGGTCAGAACCAGAATCAGCATGGTCACACCGGAGAGGACAACGAGGCCCATCATGTCCGGCCAGGTCAGGCCGGGGTGGGTTGATACAGTGACCGCTACAAAAGCGTTCACGCCCAAGCCGGTAGCCAAAGCGAAGGGGTGTTTGGCCCATGCGCCCATCAGAATGGTCAAAACACCGGCCACCAGTGCGGTGACAGCCGCTACGGCGGTGAAGCCCAAAACCTGACCGCTCGAGTCTTTGCCCGCGAGGATCAGGGGGTTCAGCACCACGATGTAGCTCATGGCGAAGAACGTTGCGAAACCACCACGGATTTCGCGTGAAAAATTGGAGCCGCGCTCCGAAATCTTGAAGTATCGGTCCAGTGCCGATCCCTGCTTGAGCATGCTTGTGCCTCCGGGAACTAGGGGTGATGAGTCAAATCATATTCGCTTCGGCGCTGGGCTGAGTCCAAAAGAGCTTAGTGTGTAACTAAGGCAACACCCGTAAATACAAGGAGATCTAGCGTGATGAGTGCCCGACGGCTGCCATTTTTACCTTCGAGCAGGGTGGTGATGCGCTGGCTTGGGGCCTTGTTGCTAGTGGCCGGTTTGGGATCCTTGGGTGTTGCTGCTGCCTCGGCCCACGACTCGGTGGTGGGAACATCTCCCAGTAAAGATTCCACCGTGGCCGTGGTTCCTTCCCAGGTCACCGTCACCTATAGCGAAAATCCCCAAGGCATCAATCCCATCGTTCAGGTGAAAGATGCGAGCGGAACCAACTGGTCTGACGGTGCTCCCACAATCGTGGACAACGTGGTCACACAGAAACTCAAGGCCGGTGCCCCCGCCGGTAAGTACACGGTCCTTGCGGACATTGTCAGCTCAGACGCTCACCGGACTCAGGAAAATTTCACGTTCACGGCAAAGGCCGGCTCACCAGCGGCAGATGGTTCAGGTACGACGGCGGCTACCGCACCTAGTGGCGACGGCGCCGTTGCTGGGACTGCTGCACCGGGTTCTCCAGGACCTGAGACAGCCACGGATGACGCCTCCGAACCGTTCCCTTGGAGCATTGTGGCGTTTGCGCTAGTGGCTGTGGGTTTGCTGGTTGCGTTGGCCCTGATGGCTCGCCGCCGTATTGGTGCTGACTCCACAGGATCGGCTGCAAACGCATCTGATGACGAATTAGATGATGACGACGATGACGATTTCGATCAGGAAGACGGCGTCACTCAGGACCGGATCGTTTAGGTCAGTTCGTTGATGTCCATCAGCTAGCTAGGTAAGAGGTAGCTAGGTAAGTGGTAGCTCGGCCAGAGATTGCTAGGCCAGCCGGACGCCGGCGTAGCCGATGGCGCGCTGCCCGGCTGATGGCCGGGAAATAGTTGCCGCCCCGGCGGTTGCCCCAGAGATGACCTGACCTACGAGCTTGGCTTTGCGTAGAACTTCTTTGTGGCCCGGGGTGACAAGTTCGCCGATGCCCACCAGATAGATGCCAAGTTTTCGCATGGCAGCAATAACGTCCCGGGTCAGTGACATGCCCAGCTCGGCAAGCATGCGACGCAGCTGGTTTTGTGCGCAGTAGGTTAGAACAATGCTGTCTGCCAACAGCACGCCGTCTTCGGTATGGATGGCCCATCGCTGCTTGGGAGCAGGGACAATGGCCTCGGCGCCGTTGGTGTTGCTCTTGGCAGGTGCGTTATCAATTGGTCTCAGGTGGATGGCGTGGGTGCCCTTGCGAATATCTAAGCCGTGGCTATTGGCATAATTCCGTAGGTGACGCATGATTTCGGTGCGTTCCCTATGCGAAGCGGCATCAGCGTCGTGAATGCGGGGGAGCTGTCCGGTGGTTACAGGTGGATCCGCGCGCAAAGTATGGCTGGGGAGAGGGATATCAAGGCCATCCACAATAATCGCTGCAATGCCTTGGCGGCTCAGTTCACTGGCCACCGCTAGACCGGGAAGGCCCGAGCCAATGACCACGGTGGTAGTTTCCTCGGCCGCGCCTTCGGGGAAATGTGGTGTGCGCTTCATACCAGCAGGTCTCCTCGGAAAGGTAGCGGACCGCATAAAAATACGGTCCGACGGTGCGGATTATCCCCCGAATGGTGGTAACACTCGGGCAAGATATTCGTTATTAAAAACGTGTCCCGGATCAACAACGTCTCGAACACTACAGAACTTTTCCATGCTTGGATAGAGCCCGCCGAGGACCTGGTAGTCCAAGAAATGGACCTTGCCCCAATGCGGCCTTCCTCCATGCGCTAGGAAGATCTCCTCCGCGGCCCGGAAGTACTCAGTAAATTCGGTCTGAACATAGGCATGAACGGCCACGTAGCCGGTCAGGCGGCCATTGGCAGTGGAAAGTGGAATGGAATCAGCGGCGGCACAGCGAACCTCAACGGGGAATGGCACGTTCAACTTTTTCCGGGCGATCATTGCTTCGAGTTCCCGCACAACCTCCGGAACCTGTTCCAAAGGCAAGGCATATTCCATCTCACGGAACTTGATGGTTCTAGGGGTGGCGAACACCAGATGAGACCGGTCCGAGTACTCGCGGTTTCCCGTCAAATGGGTAACCACGCGGTTGGTGCGTGGCACGGCAGCCGGGAAGCGATGCAAAACCCTGTTGAGACCATCGAACAAAATATTGGACACAACTGTCTCGTCCACAAATTTGCCGATGGGATTAAGCCGTCCTGGGACCGAGGTGTTCTGGTGGTATTCCGGTCCAGTGCCAGCGGGCAACCTAGTGTTGCTTTTGCTCAGCGCGGTGTTGGTATGCGGAAACCAAAAGAATTCAAAGTGATCAACACTTGCTGCTCGCTCAGTGAACGATTCCAGCACACCAGCCAGAGGTTCCCGCCGTTCCTGAGCGTGGAGGATAAAAGCGTCCACACACTGAATGGTGACCTCGACGATGATGCCGATGGCGCCCAAACCCAGCCGTGCAGCAGAGAACACTTCCGGGTTGTTCTCTTCAGAGCAGCTGATGAGAGCTCCCGTGCCCGTGACGATCTTCAACGCCTTGACCTGGGTGGGCAGCACACCAAACTTCAATCCGGTCCCGTGGGTGCCTGTGGAGATGGCTCCGGCGATGGTTTGTTGATCAATGTCGCCCAGATTTTCTAAGGCCAGCCCATACGGCTCCAAAAGTGCTGACGCACGGTGCAGGGTAGTGCCGCCAAGGAACGTGGCTTCTTTGCGCTCGCGGTCTACGTGCAGCAGACCGGAGAGCCCATGAGTGCGGAGTTGAACGCCTGCGCTCAAGGCAATTGAGCTGAAGCTGTGTCCGGAGCCAACGGCTTTGATGGGGGTGCCGTCTTGGACAGCCTGGGTGACTATCGAGGCCACTTCTTCAGCAGTGGTGGGGGTGTGCCAATCGCTAGGTTGGCACCGCTGGGTTCCTGCCCAGTTACTCCACTCAACGCCTAGCTTGTGTGCATTGAACATTTTGAACCCGCTCATCAAAAAATTCTGCCCCTCGATGCAATCTGCTGCGGCTATTACAAGTGACACTCTTTCACGTCGTTAGCACTGTTCCAGCACTGGGTAGTCATAAGTGGACAACTCTTGCAAGATAGCTCCAACTCGTCCTCCACAGGCTTGAATACCGGATGCCAAAGGGCAATAGTTGGGGCAAGAGTTCTTGATAGTGCAGGCACAACCGTAAGGAGGCGGTCCGGTTGGTTCAGGACGGTACAGGGGTCAACGGTACAGAAGTAACGGGCCAAGAAAGCCGGGCCGCAGCAAGGGTCCCCGAGCCAGGCGCCTCTGGCGGCATTGTGGTGGGCGTGGATGGCTCTGAACACGGCCAGTGCGCGCTGATTTGGGCCGCGAAAGAAGCGCAGCGTCGGAACAAGCCGCTGCACATTGTGACCGCATACTCCATTCCAATTTTTGCGGCTTCAGGGCTCGACGGCGGCTACGCCACCATTGACGACGGGGTCATCCGGGATGGCGCTGAAGCAATCTTGAAGCAGGCACTGGCCAAGGTTGCCGAGTACAACATTGACGTTGACGCCACCGTTGAAAATGGCGACGCCTCCGGTGTGCTGCTTGAGCTGAGCGAAGAGGCTGAGCTCTTGGTGGTTGGTACGCGCGGCCGGGGCGGATTTGTGGGCCGCTTGCTGGGCTCCGTGAGTTCCGCCCTGCCGGCACACGCCAAGTGCATCACTGTGACTGTTCCACTTCGTTGCGCTCCGCGCTTGGGTGAGACCACAGAGGATCGCCATGTTCAGGCAGAGATCCGCAAGGATCAGGACATTGCTGTTGCCAACCGCGTAGTGGTGGGCGTTGACGGTTCCGAGCAGGCCCGTGTGGCCGTTCTGGAGGCTGCGGCGCAAGCGGAGCGGATGGGTGCCGAGCTGCAAATCGTCTGTGCCGTGCCGCAGTACAGTGGGACGCTTGCATGGGTCCCGGCAGCACTGGACCGCGAAGCAATTTTCAAGGACATTCAGACGCAACTTGATGCAGGGATCGCCTGGTTGAAGAGCCATTTCCCCAATCTCAAAGCAAGCACACTCTTGAAAGATGGTTCGCCGGTTGAAGTCATGGTCGAGGCCAGTCGCGAGGCTGAACTCGTAGTGCTGGGCACACGTGGCCGCGGCGGATTCGCCGGAATGATGCTGGGCTCCACCTCGGACGGCGTATTGCACCACTCCAAGGGGCCGGTCATGGTTGTTCCGGACCGCGAAGATCCGCGCTTGGCTGACAGGTCCAACTTTGGTCCCATGCTTGGCACCGTCTAAATAGCGCGGCGTCTAGAACACGCGGATTTAGAGCACGTGCTTCTCTGCCATGCCTTGGGAAGATCGCAGGTCTAAGCGGGGACCTTTGTGGTTAGCGCCGTGTTGAGCGGAGCGTTGGGTGGCACGTTTAGTACCGGGCAGCGTAACCGTAGAGCTGCATCCCGGACATCCAGGACAACTGGGTGACGGCGATTCCGTCTTGGTAGTTCAGTGCCTGCACAACTTTGCCGCCACCGATGTAGATGGCCACATGGTAGAAACTTGGTCCTGAGCCGAAGAGGAGCAGGTCGCCGGGCTGAATTTGGCTAATCGGGATGTGGTTCGGTGCAGCCCAGTACTGGTCAGTCGCGGTGCGCGGAGTGTTCACACCTGCTGCTGCGAACGCTGCATGAACCAAGCCTGAGCAGTCGTAACCAACCGGACCATTACCGCCCCACACATAGGGACCGCCAACCTTTGACATCGCAAAGTTGATGGCCGTTTGTGCAGCGGAACTTGCCGGGGCGGGCGCAGGTGCTGGGGCGGGAGCCGGTGCTGCAACAACAGGCGCAGGTGCCGGAGCCGCAACAACGGGTGCGGGAGCCGGAGCGGCAACAACAGGCGCAGGAGCCGGTGCTGCAACAACGGGTGCGGGTGCCGGAGTGATGGGCGTGGGAGCAGCTGGCGCGGCTGGCACCAAGGCTGGTGCCGACGTCGTTGGAGCCTTTGTCACGGGTGCCGCGACTGCTGGTGCTGCCACAACGGGAATTGAGGTGCCGGTGTTCGAGGACCCGCCGCTAGAAGAGCCCGAGGCAGAATTTGTAGAAGGCGCTGCGGGTGCCGGCTGACGTGCTGCTGCAGCGGCAATAGCTGCCAGGCGCTCGGCTTCACGCTGTTGTTCCAGGCCCTGCACGCGCTTGGTTTCTAGCGCAACGGTGGTGTTGCGGAGTGTGGCGAGCTGGCTGATCAAGAGAGTTTTGTCAGCAGTTGCGCTGGCTACTGCTTCAACGCGAGCCTGGTTGGTTTCCTCAGCCGTGGCTTTCGTGGACTCAGCAGTTTTGGCTGCTTCTGCTGCTGCGCGGGAGGTTTCATCTGCCGTCGCTTGGAGCGAATCGGCCACGGACTTGGCGGTCTCGGCGGTGGTGACGGTGCGTGCTTGCGAGGCGGTGATCGCGTCGAGGGTAGCGGCTCGATTGAGCAAGTCAGTGCCGGAGGTGTCCTGCATCAGAGTGCTCAGGCTGGGAGTCAGTCCGCCGTTTTTGTAAATGTTAGCGGCCAAGTTTCCCAGATCTTTATGGCTCTTTTGCGCTGCAGTTTTGGCGGCTTTTGCTTTGCTTTGGGCTAGAGCTGCTGCGTCTTGACGGTCTTTGAGGGCTAGCAGGGCGGTGGTGTAGGCGTCATTGGCCTTCATGCTTTCCACAAAGCTGGCTTGCTGGTCATCGCTGGTCTGTTCAATCAGCTTCTCTACCCGGCTCACGGCCTCCGCGGCGGAGCTCGCGTGGGCTTTGGCGTCGGCAATTTCTTGCGGGGTAGGGATGTCCCGACTGGTGCCAACGTGCGGAGCGAGAGGTGCGGAAACAGTTTGTGGCTGGGCAGATGCGGTGCCAACAAAACCGGTCATCAACAGTGCTGCTGTGCTCAACGCTGCTACGTAGCGTCCACTTCGGTTCAAACTCATCAAAAAAACCTCGTAGGTCTCAGGGCTTGAACGAGTGAGGGTTGGGGTGGTTGGCGCCATTGGCGCGCGGGGAGTGCCCCTCTGCGGATCGTCCAGCTTTACGAGGTTATGTGATCAATTGTCACTTTGGCAACATTCGTCTCATTATCAACATAAACAACAATGGTGTCATTTAGGGGCATTTGTTGCGGCGTGTCGGGACAGTGTGAAGCCGTAAAGGAGACGCAGTGGAGATGCAAAGGACACGCACGACGACGGCTCTCGCCTTATGCGTGCTGGTGATCTTCGTGGGCGGAATGGTCAGCCGGTTCCAGCTGAAAAGTGCAGTGCTCGGTATCAAAATGTGTGCCTAAACAGCCGCTAAGTTGATCCAGAATTCCGTCGGCGCCACGGGCTGTGAGGAGTTCGTCAGCCACCACAACGTGCGCCGAGAATACCGGCACACCTGAGGTGATGGTCCAGATGTGAATGTCGTGAACGTCCACCACACCTTCCACGGCAAGGATGTGTTCGCGGATCATTTGCACGTCCACACCTTTGGGGGTTGCCTCTAAGAGGACGTCTACTACGTCACGCAGCAGGCTCCAGGCTCGGGGCAGGATCATCAGCGCGATCACCACGGAGGCTATGGTGTCCGCCGCGGCGAAGCCGGTGGTCATAATGACGATCGCTGCCACAATCACGGCGATGGATCCCAGGAGATCGCCCAGCACTTCAAGGTAGGCGCCGCGAACGTTGAGGCTTTCCTGTTGCCCGCCACGCAGAATCAGTAGCGACACTAGGTTGGCCACGGCGCCGAGGATGGCCGCGAACAGCATGACGTCGGTATGAACTTCAGGGGTAGTGCCAAAGCGACGGATCGCTTCGATCAGGATCACCACTGAAATCACCAGCAGGATCAACGCGTTAGCCAGAGCAGCCAAGACTTCGGCCCGCGCGAAGCCGTACGTGCGCTGGTCGCTAGCCGGACGAGTAGCAATCCATGCCGCGGTGAGTGCAATAAAAACTCCGGCCGCATCCGAAAGCATGTGCCCGGCGTCTGCAAATAGCGCGAGTGAGCCAGAAATGATGGCGCCCACTACTTGGATCCCCACCACCGCCAGGGTGATGACTAGTACAGCAAGGAGGCGCTTCCGGTGTTTACCGGTTGCGGTGAGTGCGTGCGAATGCCCGTGGTCGTGGCCCATACGTCAAGGCTAATGCTGCTTGCGGCTTGTCAGTGCCACGCCAATCAAACAGACCACACCACCAACCCAGCCCCACGGGCCTGGAACCTCACTGAGCAGGAACCAGGAAATCAGAATCGTTGCCCCGGGGACCAGATAAGTGGTTGCGGCGAGGCCGCCCGCGCTGATCTGCGAGAGTGCGTAGCCCCATGTTGTGAACGCGATGGCGGTGGGGAAAACGCCGAGGTATATCAGCCCGAGTGTTGACGGCAAGGGTGCAGTGCTCAGCTCGCTGATCAGCTGCCCAGAGAATGGCAAGCAGCAAATGGCGCCCACCATAATCCCGAACCAGGTGGCTTGAGGGGCGGTAAAACTTCGCAGGACTGGCTTCTGAATGATGACGCTAACTGAGGCGAGTACAGCGGAAAGGAGGCACAACAGGACTCCGGCAACATCCGCCGTCGTCCGTGTTCCCGAACCTAGTGCGATCATTGCCACCCCGCCGAACGCAACAATCGAGCCGATGATCAGCCAGCGCGGAAAGCCTTCTGAACCTCGTTTTGGCTTTTCGGCGATCAGCACATATAGTTTTATAGTCCACTTCAGCGGGGATCGGGTATGCCCGAAAATCGCGAAAAGTGCGTTCTGGCCCCCATCGTCTAGCGGCCTAGGACACCGCCCTTTCACGGCGGCGGCACGGGTTCGAATCCCGTTGGGGGTACTCAGGGAATGGTCAGAAACCAGTAGAAATACTGGTAGGATTATTGCTTGTGAAATGCGGGGAGCCGCAAAAAACACTGTTGTAAAAAGTATGGCCCTGTAGCGCAGTTGGTTAGCGCGCCGCCCTGTCACGGCGGAGGTCGCGGGTTCGAGTCCCGTCAGGGTCGCTCTGATTGCTAGGAAGTTTCCCGGCGGTCATGGTGACATGTCACCTAGGCTCTGTAGCTCAGTTGGTAGAGCGTTCGACTGAAAATCGAAAGGTCACCGGATCGACGCCGGTCGGAGCCACCAGCTAGAACCCCGCAGTTCCCAGTGTTTACACGGGAGCGGCGGGGTTTTTTCTTTTCCGCTGTCCTCTTTGGCCGTGATGCAGTGGCTATAGTCGTGCCATGGAACAACGCGTATTAGGTACAACAGGCCGCTCCGTTTCTGTGGTTGGACTCGGCACATGGCAACTTGGTGCCGATTGGGGCGAGGTAGATCCCAAGGAAGCAGCGAAGGTGCTGGACGCCGCTGTTGAATCCGGTGTGACGTTTTTTGATACAGCTGATGTCTATGGGGACGGGCAGAGCGAAAAAACCATTGGCGCGTTCTTGGCTGCCAACCCAGAGCTAGACATCACAGTGGCCACCAAAATGGGCCGCCGCCTAGAACAAATTCCTGAGAACTACTCCTTGGAAAACTTCCGGCAATGGGTAGACCGTTCGCGCAAAAACCTCGGGACGGACAGTCTGGACCTAGTCCAGTTGCACTGCCCACCAACCGCCGTCTACAGCCGCCCGGAAGTTTACGATGCTCTAGAAACATTGGTTAGCGAAGGTGCAATCAAAAACTATGGCGTCAGTGTTGAGCGGACTGATGAAGCGCTAGAAGCCATCAAACACGGTGTAGCCACAGTGCAGATTATTCTTAATGCGTTCCGGCTTAAGCCCTTGGATGAGGTCCTCCCTGCAGCCAAAAAAGCTGACGTTGGCATCATTGCCCGGGTTCCATTGGCATCCGGTCTGCTGTCAGGCAAGTACACGGCGGAAACTGTCTTCGCGGAGAACGACCACCGGAACTACAACCGCAATGGTGAAGCTTTTGATGTGGGCGAGACGTTCTCTGGTGTGGACTTTGAACAGGGACTCAAAGCCGTAGAAGCCTTCAAAAACCTTGTTCCAGCCGGCGCAACAACCGCCCAAGCTGCCATTGCATGGATTACCACCCAAGACGGGGTCAGCTCGGTAATCCCAGGGGCTAGGAACCCGGAACAAGCCCGCTCCAACGCAGCAGCCCCGGAAGTCTTGGAGCAACTGGGGGCGGACTTCGAGGCCAACGTTAAGAAGATCTACAGCACCTATTTCCGCGAGTCCATCCATTCACGCTGGTAGAACCACCAAGGAGTTTTGATGAAAGTTGCTGTAACAGGCGGAAGCGGCAAGCTAGGTCGCAGCGTGGTCAAACGCTTGACTGAGGACGGCCACAACGTGACCAACCTGGACCGTGCGGGCGAGCGTGCCGCGGGATTCACACAGGTGGATCTACGCAATTACGGGCAAGTAGTTGACGTCATCCTTGGCTTGGATGACCGGCACCAAGGCTTCGACGCAATCGTGCACCTCGGCGCCATCCCGGCGCCCGGTTTGGCCCCGGACGCTGCCACTTTCGAGAACAACATGCAGTCCACCTATAACGTCTTTCAGGCTGCCCGCAGGGCTGGCATTAAGAAGATTGTTTACGCCTCCAGCGAGACGGTGCTGGGGCTGCCGTTCGACGTCGACCCTCCCTATATTCCGGTAGACGAGGAATACCCTGCCCGCCCGGAAAGCACCTACTCTCTGGTCAAGCACCTCGAAGAGCAGATGGCCATCCAGCTGACGCGCTGGGATCCGGAACTGAGCATCAGTGCGTTGCGATTCTCCAACGTGATGGACCCGGAGGATTACGCGCACTTCCCGGCCTTCGACCAGGACGCAACGCTGCGGAAATGGAACCTCTGGGGCTACATTGACGGACGCGACGGAGCACAGGCTGTGGCGCGGGCGTTGGACTACAAAACGCCCGGCTTTGAAGCTTTTATCGTCGCCAATGAAGACACCGTGATGAGCCGTTCCAGTGCGAGTCTGGCCGCTGAAGTTTTCCCCAACGTCAAGGTGGTCAAAGAACTCGGCGAGCACGAAACCATGCTCTCCATCGACAAAGCCAAGCGGCTCCTGGGGTTCGCGCCTGAGCACTCGTGGCGGTCCCAAAGCTCAAGAGGTTAGTAACATGCCACCCAACTTTTTAGCTAACCCCGGGCGCACAGGCGTTAGGGTGGAAATAACGGAAGGGGAGCACATCATGGACTATCAGGACCAGACTGCGCTGCACGCTGAGACCGGTGCGAATGGACGCACCATCATCTCCGAATCGGCGGTTGCCAAGGTGGCAGGCATTGCTGCACGTGCCGTGCCAGGAGTGCATTCTCTAGGCAGCGGCTCCTCGCGAGCGCTCGGCGCAATCCGTGACGCCGTGGGCAGCTCCGATCACTCGGCTGGGGTTCGCGCCGAGGTGGGCGAAACCCAGGTGGCCGTGGACATTAATCTTGTAGCGATCTACGGCCACCCTCTCCGCCAAGTAGCCAACGAGGTCCGCGCCGCCGTATACAACGCGGTTGAGCAGCTGGTGGGTTTGCAGGTTATTGAAGTGAACATCGAAATTAACGACGTTTACCTCGGCCAGCCCGCCAAACCCGCCACTCCTGCTGGAAGCGGTGCGGGAGCCGCGTCAGTCCAAGCACCCGGTGAACCAATTGGCCGCGAGGTTCTGCGATGAATCTGACGGTCGTTGGAATTGGTGTTGGCGCTTTTGTAGCGTTTATGGCGCTCCAATTTGGCCTCTGGGGTTTCCTGATCGCCATCGTATTTATGGCCGTCGGCGCACTTTTGGGCCGTGCAGCTGAGGGCAAACTGGACCTTCGTAGCGTTTTGGACGCCGTCACAGGCCGCCGCTCGTCCTCATGAGGGCAGACGCAATAAGCGCCGACGCTAGGACTCAGTCCGCTAGCGCCTTGGCTGGCCACACTCGCATCAGCAGCCAAGCGCTGAGCAGTTTAGCGCGTGCCGCGGCAGCCTCGGCCTTGGGCGTGCCGGCAACGGAGGTGCGGGTGACATTAAACGACGACGACGGCCTGCTGGCTTTGGCGATCAGCGCACCCATCAACGTCCCTCCGCTCTCAGCCGTGCTTCGTGATCCGTCCCGAGTGCAGACTGGCGGCGGTTCAGTGCTGGAACGTGCCAGACGCGCCAAAGAGGACATCATTAAGGACGTGACTCGGATGAGTGGCTCGCACGTGAGCCGGGTTGATATTCGCCTCTCTGGTGCACGAATTAAGGATGCAGGGAGGGTTAGATGAGTACCGAAAATGATTCCTTGATGCGCAACATCGTCACCCGCGAGAGCTTCTCCTCCCGGGCCGGTGCAGCAAGCATTGCGGCGGTGCTGGTCATTGTGGTCTGCCTCTACGCACTCTTGGAAACAACCCTCAAAGCTATTGGTCAGCCCGCTTGGTTGGCTGATCCCCAAAAGATTCTGACCCATCTTGCGGCCTTACCTCAAGGCGTTTCCCCGACTTTGCTGGGAGCTGGTGGAGCCGTGATTGCCTTCCTCGGTTTGCTGTTTTTGGGGCAGTCAGTTTTCCCTGGACGCCGGGCCCGCCACGTGATCGCCAATGACCGCACCGGTGTGGTGATCGACGACGAAGTCATCGCCTCGGCTTTGGCTCGCCGCGCGCGTTTGGCTGCGGGAGTCTCTCAGGCCCAAGTTCTGGTTACCGTCTCCCGCGCTCAGGTCCTAGTCAATGTTCGGCCCACTTCTGGTGTCCCGGTTCGTGAAGAGACCATTGCTGCCGCCGTTCAAGAAGAGCTGAACAACATGGCCCCACAACCAATGCCTACAGTCCGTGTTAACCTCGCTTCGACGGGAGTGATTGGCGCATGAATGAAACACCCCGCGTGACCAACCGCGTCCTGCTAGCCATCATCGGACTGCTCCTCCTTGCGGTGGGAGCCACTGGTATCGCACTAGCCGTATCCCCACAGTTTGTTAATTGGTGGACCGCCACGGCGGGTAGCTGGAAGCAATCGCTGGATGACGGCGTGGAACGTACGCTCATTCCCGGCAGCTCCGGAAGCTGGATTTGGGCTGTTGTGGCGGTGATCCTGGTGGTGGTTATTATTCTTGCTGGCAGCTGGCTGGCCCAGCAGGGCAAGGGCCGGGGGGACGAACTGCTCCTAGACGAGGATGGCGGAGAAACTCCCGGCGACGTCCGTATTGGAGGCGGTGTGGCCGAGCAGGCCATGCGAGCTGCGCTCGCCGAACGCACCGACTTGGTGGGTGCGAGTGTCACAACGTACCGGATCAAGGGCACCCCGGCGCTCAAAGTACGGTTGAGTCCGCGCCAAGGCGTTGCGCCCCAGCGTCTGGCGGCAGAAGTGTCCCAGCTGGCTACGGCCCTAGATGCGGTGGTGGGGCATAAGACCCCGGTTTTGATCCACATTGGTTCGGGCACACGAGCCCGCTTCACCCGGGCTGAACGTGTTCGCTAGTCCGTAACACCCCGCCAGCTGCCCAGAAATTGTCCACTCTTTGGCGATTCGCGCCCGTGAGTCTTGCATACGGGCTCCCTGTGCACTTAGCTTGGTGATCAGAGGGGATTTTCCCCTGTACTTCTGTGCGTCCGGGCCGTCGATTGTGGCAAGCGGGACGCCAGTGGAATCACCGGATACAAGGAGATACACCATGAGCGATAACTTGCCTGAAGATGTCAAGGCTGGCGCCGCTGACGCTGCAGAGAACGTCAAGGAGTTTGCAGCAGACGCTGTAGAGAACACCAAAGAGTTCGCTGCTGACGCTGCAGAGAACGTTAAAGAATTCGCCGAAGACGCTGCTGAAAACGTCAAGGAATTCGCTGCTGACGCTCTCGAGAACGCCAAGGGCTTGGGCTCCAAGATCGCCGGTATGTTTAAGGGCGACAAGTAGAACGTAGTTCTATCTAGGGATTAAACAGCTGAGGGCCGGTCGCCAACTTTTGTTGGGTGACCGGCCCTCAGCTGTTGTGTTCTAGCATTCTGCCTTAGCTCTTGGGGAGCAGCCAGACAGCGGCGTTGGGATTGAGCACTGTCCCGCTTACTGCCGCGCTGTCGCTGGGCAAAAACACCGTAAATTCGGCCGGTAGCTCAACCGCGGTTGAGCCCAGATTCGCGAGCACCAAGAGCTTCCCGTTGGTAAAAGAAACCACCCCCGCCGTAGGCGCATGCAAAGGCGACCACACCAAAATGCCCTTACCCAAAGCCCATTCCTGGCGCGCCTTGAGCGCCGCACGGTACATCTCCAGCGTGGAACCTACGACGCCGGACTGCAGCTGCGCGGCGTACTTGCGGAAGGTCTCTGGCTGGGGTAGCCATGGCTCGGCAGGTGCAGCGGACTGGGCGGGTGCCGCCGTCGTAGTTGTAGCGGTTGCAGCACCATCGGTGCCCGGTGTTGGAAGGCTAAAACCGTAGCCGGGTTCATCCGGCGACCAGGGCAGCGGGACGCGGCAACCGTCCCGGCCTGTTTCTTTTCCCTTGGTCCGGAAAAACGAGGGGTCCTGACGGAACTCTGCCGGGAGCGTGGTGTGCTCGGGCAGGCCGAGTTCTTCGCCCTGGTAGATATATGCCGAGCCGGGCAAGGCGAACATCAACAAGCTTGCTGCGCGGCCGCGGTGCAGGCCCAGCGCTTCATCCGGTTGTTCCTCTTGGGCGGAAATACCGCGCGGATACGTGGTGGGGTCCTTCAGGCCAAAGCGGGATGTATGGCGCACCGAATCGTGGTTGGAAAGCACCCACGTGGTGGGTCGTTCAACCGTGGCGCTGGCGGCCAAAGATTCATCGATGCTTTTGCTCAGGCGCAGGGCGTCCCAGCCGGCAGTGAGATAGCCGAAGTTGAAGGCCTGTTGCATTTCGTTATGACGCACGTAGCGCATCAGACGGGCCACAGGCTCTACCCATGCTTCGGCAACAAGCAGGCGGTCGCCGTCGTATTCGGCCAAAACCTTGTGCCACTGGCGGTAGATCTCGTGGACACCGTCCTGATCGAAGTACGGCGGCGCTTCTGGGGATTCCGGTGCTTCTTCTGCCGGGGCTGTTTCAGTTTTGCTGCCTTCCACCATGGCCACTTTGGCAGACCAATTGGGTAACCCGTCTGCCTTGATGAGCCCGTGAGCGACGTCTACGCGGAATCCGTCCACACCCTTGTCCAGCCAGAAGCGCAAAATGGCTTCGAATTCGGTGCGAACCTCGGGGTTGTGCCAATTGAGATCGGGCTGTTGGGAGGCAAAAATGTGGAGGTACCACTCACCGGGGGTACCGTCGGGCTCCACCACACGCGTCCAAGCAGGCCCGCCAAAGATGGACTGCCAATCGTTCGGCGGCAGGGCGCCGTCGCCCTTTACCTTCCCATCCAGGCCAGGGCGGAACATGTAGCGTTCGCGCGCGGGGGAACCGGGCGCGGCAGCGAGTGCCTCCTGGAACCATACGTGCTGGTCAGAGGTGTGGTTCGGGACCAGATCCACGATCACGCGCAGACCCAGTTCGCGGGCGCGGGTGCGCAAAGCGTCGAAGTCGTCGATCGTCCCGAAGAGCGGGTCCACCTGGCGGTAGTCTGCAACGTCATAGCCGGCGTCGGCCTGAGGGGAGCGGTAGAACGGGCTCAACCACACGGCGTCAACACCTAGCTCAGCGAGGTGGTCTAGGCGCGCAGTGATGCCGGGAAGGTCACCCATACCGTCCCCGTTGGCGTCAGAATATGAGCGCGGGTAGACCTGATAAATGACGGCGTCGTACCACCAGGGCTTTGCGGACGCGGATGCTATTGGCATGGCTGACCTTTCTGTCGCTGACCTCGCGCCCAGCCTATCCCGCCAGCCTTAAACGGCCCTTGGAGTTTGCAGTGGGCGCGTCACAAAAGCGCTGAGCTGTTGCACTTAGTTCTGGGCAGGCTTGCTGAAGTCCGGGGCATCACGTTGGTCCTTGGCGAGTTCCGCGTAAACATTGAAGATCTCATTGACGGAGGAGTGTGTGACGGGTTTGGGGCCCTGAGTCACAGCGTCATTTTCGGCTTTGACGATTGCCGCATCAACCGGCGGCTGGTACTTAGCTAGCCACTCTTTGGCTTGTTGGTCGCTGAGCTTGGAATCGCTGTTCACGCCCCCGGCCGGTTCTACAACATCAACACCTAAGGAGTGCCCCAGCGAGGCTGTAATGACCATTCGGAGATGAAGCTCTTGACGCTGAAGATTTGCGTTCGAGGCGGCTTTAGCATCGTCAGCATGGTGGGCCAACAAGGCGCTGATCCAATTGGGCTTACCGTGAACGCCTGCCGAGTTCAGGCCCAACCAGCTCACTTGCTGTTCTGGTGTCCGGGCCACAACAAAGCTCAGCAGCTTGCCCATCGGGATGTAACCCACGGCAGTTTTGACCACTACACCAGTGGCGGTAATTTGTTGGTCCTCAACCTCGGCCTGGTTGATGGGTTTGTCCTGGCTGGCGGCATCAACGATGGTCCACAGCTGAACGCTTCGCTTGGCTGCTTCGATTTTGTCGCTAATGTTCATTGTTGATGACGCGTCTGCTGTAGAAGACGCATATTCGTCAGCAAGGCTTCGCATCAGACGTTCGCCGCGATCATGGTGCATAACGATTTTCACTAACCGGGTGAGCTCCTCACGTTCCACTCGTGGGGTGGTTCGTTGGGTGGCATCGAACATTTGTCCGCTCACTGTTGTTCCGTTGGCGGACTTGTTCAGGGCGCTGAGTGTGGTTGCTGCAAGGCCGGGCACTTCAATGGCTACGGCGTTGGCCATAATTTCCCCTGCCTCGGGGGAATGCCCATCGATGACCGATGGATTGGCCAAAAGCGTCTGGATGATGTGGAAGGACATAACGGCCGTATTTTCACGTATCTGGCCTTTATAGTTATTCGCAGAAACGGCCTGTTCGATCGACTGCCACAAGAGCGCGACCGAGACGAACTCATCTATGTTGCTGAAGTCTTGGGCAAACCAATATTTGATTCGCTCTGCACCGATGTCACCGGATAGAAACTCCAGCGCGAGGTCCTTGGTTGTGGCAACCCGGGTCAACAACGGTGCCATACCTTTAAGGATTTGGGTGTGGAGTGCCGCGCCATCCGTTCCGCTCCGTTGCCGGGCAAATTTGTCCAAGATTTCCGAAGCCACCATGACGGCCGAAGCGCCCATTGGCATGGTGCCAGTAAACAGCGCACCGAGCCCTGCCGGGCTGGCAGTTAGGCTCAGGCGGCCCTTGGATTCGCCGGTGATTGAGGAGAAGTACTTGCGTGCTGTTGCACTATCCCAGCTCTGAGTTCCCACTGCCAGGCCGTTCAACAGTACGGGCACCAAAGCCGAACCAAATTCCGTCCCGGCTTGGGAGTACTGAGCCAAAAGCGTTTTTAGGTCCAAGGTCTTTTTGGCCCCAAGTGACTCATAAAACGCGGACATGGTTTCAGGATCATCCGCATACGGCAAGAGCATGCCAACCAACTGTTCACCATAGGATTCGAAGTCCCCAGGCTGTTTCAGGAAGGCCTGTGCAGCAGTGGCTAAGGTGGTTCCTCTGGCTTGTGGGCTCAAGCCTTCAGGGTCGGCAATCCCAGCGTTAAGGAAAGCCTGACGGCGGCCCACATAAGGGTGGATGGCGTGTTGCACCAGTGCCTGCTCCAAGCGTTCGTCAGCTTCGAACCGGCGTTGGCGCATGACGTCGAGGGAGCGCTCGCATTCCCACAGCTCGGTTTGTTTTTCTTCGTGCAGTGCCAAATCTGCAGATTTTGGTAGCGAAATGGAGTCCAAAAAGGCAATTGGAGGGGTGGCCGGGTTTGCCAGCAGCCAATTATTGGCCCCTTGTCTGTGGTCCAACAAGGTGCGGGATTCCACTTGGATCTTCTTCAATTCCTCGCCATAGCTGCGCAAAGCACTTTGCTGCTGGCTCACGGCCTCGGCAGCGGCACCCAACAACCCAGCCATGCGTTCCATTACTATGGACCATGCCGTGGCAGAGCGCCCCTCCCAGATTGCTTGCACCTCCACAGGGAGTGCCCTGCAATTGCGTTGCGCCTGCTCAAGCGCTCCAACCCGGGCGTGGAGCGAAACCAGTGAACTTTCAATCTCGGCCGGGTTGTGGTCTCCCGGATTCTCAGCGGAAACAAGAACCGGCGCCATTAGGACATTGCCTGAACTTGGCCCAGCCCGCTTCTCGCTGCAGGCAATGAGTAGGAAGCATCCCCAGACGCAGGGCCTTCAGTGGACGCGTAGCTGACCGCCGCTTCCCGGACATCGCGCGCGATCGAGATAAACTCGTCGCCGAAGTTCTTCAGGGTTGTGTCCGTGAGCTCTCCGGAAGTGCGGACGGAATTGGCGATTGAGAGCGACCTTGACTCGTCAAGCGTGAAAGGCAGGAAGCAGCCCAACAACATGGCAATGGACTCGATCTGCCCTGCCTTGGCGCTGAGAGAGCGGTAATCAACCGTGAATGATGTCCCCATAAAAGTTATGGTGCCAGCCGCCGAGCCTGTGGTGAAGTCGAAAATCGTCGCCTGTGGATAACTCGCTGCTATTAGCCCAAGGTTTCACTTTGGTAACTAGTTGTTAACTTGATGCAGGAACCTCTTGCGTTGCAGCTACGTAAGCGCTTACGCTGGCCAATACTAAGGCTCGGTTCAGCGGTCTTGCAGTCTGCACTCAGGAAGTAGTGCAAGGGATCCGCTAGCCAGCACTAATGACAAAGGAGTCAGCCCCGATGAAATTCAGAACCAAACCCACCATGATGCTTCCCCTGGCCGCCGTCGGAGCGCTTGCTTTGGCAGTCAGTGGATGTAGTGGTGATACCACAAGCAGCGGTTCCAGCGCCGGTAGTGATGATTGCTCGGCATACAGCAGCTACGGCAAGCACGACGGAAAAACCGTTTCCGTTTACTCCACCATCGTGGACGTAGAAGCCACCAACCTCGAAGAGTCTTGGTCACAGTTTGAGAAGTGCACCGGAATCACCATCAAGTATGAAGGTTCCAAAGAATTTGAAACCCAGATCGGTGTTCGTGCCAAAGCTGGCACTGCTCCGGACGTTGCAATCTTCCCGCAGCCCGGGTTGATGGCAGATCAAGCCAAGGCCGGCTACCTCAAGCCTGCACCTCAGGCAGTCTCTGACTTGGTAGACAAGAACTGGTCCGCAGACTGGAAGAAGTACGGCACTGTTGACGGAACCTTCTACACCGCACCCATGCTTGCTAACGTCAAGGGCTACGTCTGGTACTCACCCAAGACTTTCAAGGACAACGGCTGGGAAATCCCCAAGACCTGGGATGACATGGTCTCCTTGACCAAAAAGATTGCTGACGAAGGCAAAATGAAGCCTTGGTGCGTTGGCTTCGAGTCCGGTGAAGCAACCGGCTGGCCGGGCACCGACTGGGTTGAGGACGCTGTTCTGCGCGAATCCGGCCCCGAGGTTTACGACCAGTGGGTATCTCACGAGATCCCGTTCAACGACCCCAAGATTGTTTCAGCCTTTGACAAGGTTGGTTCCATCATCCTGGACCCGAAGAACGTTAACGGTGGCTTTGGTGACGTCCGTTCAATCTTGACCACAGGCTTCGCTCAGGCGGGCCAGCCGGTTCTGGATGGCACTTGCGCCATGCACCACCAAGCAAACTTCCAGGCATCCAACTGGCCGGAAGGCACCAAGGTTGCTGAAGACGGCGACGTCTGGGCATTCATGGCACCGCCAATGGACGAGTCCAAGGGCCAAGCCATCACCGGTGGTGGCGAAATGGTTGGCGCGTACAAAGACACTGAAGAAGTTAAGTCCTTCTTGGCTTACATGGCCAGCGCAGACTTCGCTAATAACCGCGTTAAGCTCGGCGGCGTGATCAGCGCAAACAAGGGCTTGGACGCCAACAACGCTCAGACCGCATTGGACAAGGCATCTATCAAGCTGCTCCAGGACCCTAAGACGGTCTTCCGCTTCGACGCATCTGACCTGATGCCCGGTGCAGTTGGTTCCAACTCGTTCTGGAAGGGCATTGTCTCCTGGGTCAATGGCACCCCCACCAGCAAGGTCGTTGACCAGATTGAGTCCAGCTGGCCTAAGAAGTAGCTGTTCGGTCAATTCTTTGAGGCCCGGGGTCTAGTACCCCGGGCCTCGCCCCTACCTCAGGAGCTGTAGTTATGGGCATCGTTTTTGACAAACTTTTCCAAGTCCTTCTGGCGCTGGTGATCTTCGCGGCAGTAATCGTAGTGATCGTTTTAGCCGTTGGTGTGCTTCCCAAACGCATCCGCGAAAAGGGATTTATCGTAGCGTTTTTGGGCCCAGCACTTCTGCTGTTGGCCGTAGGCCTGATCTGGCCAGCCATCCAAACTGCGTACCTCTCTTTGACCAACTCCAGCGGAAAAGTAGTTGGTTTAGACAACTTCGTATGGATTTTCACCCAGCCTGAAGCGCTGGTCACTCTACGCAACACCCTCATCTGGACAGTTATTGTCCCCCTTTTCTCCACCGGAATTGGCCTCGCCTACGCAGTCTTTATTGACAAGGCTCGCGGCGAAAAAATCCTCAAAGCACTCGTCTTTATGCCGATGGCCATCTCCTTCGTGGGCGCCGGTATCATTTGGAAGCTCGTTTACGACTACCGCGGCGAGGGCATTGCTCAGACTGGTCTTTTGAACCAGTTGCGCAGCCTAGTTGGTGCCAAGCCATTGCAGTTCCTGCTGGACGCGCCAGGCAACACCTTTTTCCTCATTGCAGTGATGGTGTGGATCCAGACAGGATTCGCCATGGTGGTACTTTCCGCCGCCATTAAGGGCATCCCCGCGGACCTCGTGGAAGCTTCACGCTTGGACGGCGCCAACGCCCTGCAGCAGTTCCGCAACATCACCATTCCCGGCATTCGTGGGTCCTTGGTGGTGGTGGTCACCACCATCACCATTGGCACGCTGAAAGTGTTCGACATTGTCCGCACCATGACGGCCGGTAACTACGAAACCTCTGTGGTGGCCAACGAGATGTACACCCAGGCGTTCCGTGCCGGAGAACCAGGACGCGGTGCGGCGCTAGCCCTAGTGCTGTTCCTCTTGGTCTTGCCAGTGGTCATTTACAACGCGCGAGTTCTGCGCAAGCAGAGGGAGATCCGATGAGCACCGTCACTGAAGAACCGCAGGTGATGCGCCGTGTGCGCAACCGGCTTACCTCCCGTTGGGCCACCGTTGCTGCAGTACTGATCGCCGCTGTATGGACCATTCCAACCTTCGGGTTGTTCGTTTCATCCTTTAGGCCCGCGGCCATGCAACAAGGCCCGCGCTCTAATGGTTGGTGGAATGCCTTCACCGATTGGCAGTTCACGTTCAAGAACTACGCTGACGTTTTGTCCTCTGCCAGCTCGCAGTCGCCTAACCTGGGTCAGTACTTCTTGAACTCTCTAGCCATTGTTATTCCGGCAACGATTTTCCCGCTGGTGCTCGCTGCAATGGCCGCGTACATGTTCTGCTGGGGCAAGTTCAAGGGCAAGGACACACTGTTCATTTTGGTCTTCGCCTTGCAAATTGTGCCCTTGCAGATGGCTTTGATTCCGTTGCTTCAGCTCTTCACACAAGTGTTGAAGTTGCCGGGTGGGTCATACCTGCAGTTGTGGATTGCGCACACCATCTTTGCCCTTCCACTGGCTACCTTCCTACTTCACAACTTCATCTCAGAGATTCCCGGCGAAGTTATTGAAGCTGCACGTGTTGATGGTGCCGGTCACGCCACGATCTTCTTCCGTGTGATCCTTCCGCTCTCCGTTCCGGCACTTGCATCCTTTGGTATTTTCCAGTTCCTATGGGTCTGGAATGACCTGCTTGTGGCCTTGGTGTTCTCCGGAGGAACCTCAGACGTTGCGCCCATAACGCAGCGTTTGGCTGAGCTTTCCGGTACCCGAGGCAACAAGGATTACCTGCTGCCAGCGGCGGCGTTCACCTCAATCATTGTTCCGCTGTTGGTCTTCTTCGGCTTGCAGCGTTACTTTGTTCGTGGGCTACTGGCAGGTGGCCTCAAGGGGTGATGTGCCATGTCCGGAATTGAGGACGTGGCGCGTGCCTTAGGGGTTTCCACGGCCACGGTATCCCGTTCCATTCGCGGCTTACCTGGGGTTTCTGAAAAAACGCGACGGCGCGTTATGGCGACCGTCGACGAGCTTGGTTACGTCCCGTCGTCGTCCGCTTCAGGGCTGGCGACGGGGCGGACCCGCACCATCGGTGTGCTGGAACCTTTTGTAAACCGCTGGTTTTTTGCCAAAGCGATTGAAGGCGCTGACAAACAGCTCCAAGCCCACGGCTACAACCTGATGCTCTTCAACTTGGGCGGTCAAGGCAGCGACAGGTCTCGGCTATTCAACAAAGCCATGGTTCAGAAGCAGATCGACGCCCTTTTGGTGCTGTGTATGGCGCTAAACCCAGAAGAGCTAGAGCATATGCGCGACATTGACCTGCCCATGGTGGTGGTGGGTGGTTTTGCCGAGCACTGCCCTTACATAGGTATCGACGATTACGCGGCGGCCTCGGTTGCTGTGAATCACTTGGTGGATTTGGGCCACCAGCGAATCGCCTTCCTGCACGGTCAAGATGAGCGAGAGTTCAACTTCACTGTGGCCAGGGCACGCGGTCAGGCCTTTGAAGACGTGATGGTTCGTCACGATTTGGAGATCAGGCCTGAGTGGGACGAAACCGGCGACTACACCATGCAAAGCGGCTGGAAAGCTTTCGAGCGGTTGTGGGCCAGGCCCGGCGAAAAACCCACCGCCATTTTTTGTACCTCGGACGAGATGGCCATGGGAGTGATGTTCGCTGCAGCCCGGGCCGGGATTTTGGTACCTGGCCAGTTGTCGGTGATCGGTATGGACAATCACGAATTCGCTGAAGCTCTGGGCCTGAGCACTGTGGAGCAACGCCCGGAAGTACAAGGCGAGATGGCCACGAAAATGGTCCTTGCAGAGCTGGCTGGCCACACTGGGAGCATCAAAACAGTGATAGCCCCGCACCGGCTTCTAGCAAGAAGTACGACGGCGCCTCCCGGACTTTAGTTCGCAGCGTTACGGTTCGGCTTCGCGCGGGCGGGTGCGGTTAGCTCGCGCGGGCCAGCTGCCGGATGGGGATCCACCGGGAGGCCAAGCGACGGTATGCGGCAGCGGCCCCGGTGACGTCCCCTTCGGCGAGGCATTCGATGCCCAACCGCACGTCCATGGGGGACTCATCGGGGAAGACCCGGTCTGCCACAGAACCGTAATCAAGTTCCACCCGGGCGTTTGGGTCAAACTCTTCGAGCCACAGAATGATGTCTGCGACTTCTTCGAGCATGTCCAAGTCTGGTGCGGCGAGGGCTAGGTTGGCCACCGTGTACCGTGCGCGCTCTAGGGCCTCGCGTAGTTCTGCCTGGACCCGGACTGTGGCAATTTTTCCGTCCACCTCAACTACTTCGGTGGGGTCGGATTCTTGGAACAGTGCGAACCAGCTAAACGGGATGCCCCACGTGGAGGAGCGGGTGTGTACCCGGCCGCTGGAGTCTTCCACCACAAACGCTTCTTGGGTGCGTTCGCGGTGCGTTTCGCGCTGTTCCTCAATCAGCAGCAGTTCAGCCAGACCCGAGTTTGGCCCAACTGCCAAAGCGTCAGCGGCTAAACCGGCCCGAATCATCAGTTGGCTGGGGCAGTAAAGGTTCGTGGCGTCGTCGGGCGTTGAAGTTTTGGCCGCGGCCATGATCCGGAACGTTTCGGTGCGCACAAGCGGGTACGGATTGGCAGCTGGCCGGGTGATGCGTTGGAGCGCTTCAGTCATTTCGCGTTCTTCAACGTCGTCCCGGGTCTCGCCGCGTTCCTGAGCGGCGATAATAAGGCGCTGCTGTGCGGGGCTAAACGCCGAGAGTGGCTCGTAGACGCGCAGCATTGAGGTAAACGGTAGGCCGGATCGACCCCGGTAGATTCCCATTTATGCGCGCCGTGCTGTGGGCAAAAGCATCAGGACGCCAGCTCCACGATCACGGGTGCGTGGTCGGATGCACCTTTACCTTTGCGTTCTTCGCGGTCAATTGCTGCACCCGTGACGCGGGCAGCAAGCGCGGGGGAGGCCATCACAAAGTCAATACGCATACCTTCCTTTTTGGGGAAGCGCAGCTGGGTGTAATCCCAATACGTGTAGACGCCCGGGCCGGGAGTGTGAGGGCGCACCACGTCGCTGAATCCGGCTTCTTCAAAGGCGCGGAAGGCTGCACGCTCGGGTTCGCTCACGTGAGTGAGGCCTTCGGAGACGAAGTAGTCGATGTCCCAGACGTCCTCGTCGGTGGGGGCGATGTTCCAGTCGCCCATCAGCGCCACTTGGGCCTCGGGGTTCTCCGTGATCCAGCCACTGGCCTGGTTCTTCAGGACATCCAGCCAGTTGAGTTTGTACGGCATGTGCTCATCATTGAGGGCACGGCCGTTGGGGACGTAAAGGCTCCAAACGCGGACGCCATTGCATGTCGCAGCGATAGCGCGGGCCTCCTGAACAGGGTCCTTGCCGCCCTTGCCGAACTCGGGCTGACCGGGGAAGGTACGCTCAACGTCGTCGAGCCCCACACGGGAGGCGATCGCCACGCCGTTCCACTGGCTCAGGCCGAAGTGGGCCACCTCGTAGCCCATCCGTTCGAAGAGCTCCCACGGGAAATTCTCGTCCTTGCACTTGGTTTCTTGGATGGCCAGGACGTCACAGTCACTGCGCTGAAGCCAAGCCTCAACACGGTCGGCGCGGGCACGGAGGGAGTTCACGTTCCAAGTTGCAATCTTCACAGTCACTAACCTACCGAACTTGGCTTGGGTGTGTCCCTTTGGTGGCTGAAGGAATGCGGGCCGATCCGCAATGCCGGGCCTTCTGGAATACTCGGCCGGGCTCGCCGGTTGCCCACGAATGTGAGCACACTATTTTCTCCCGTCGTACTGTCCGCCCCCGCTGGCCAACTTGAACTGCGAAACCGGACCATGTTGGCGCCGATGTGTATGTACTCGGTGGAAGCGCACGACGGCGTCCCCACCCCGTGGCATCTGGTTCATCTTGGGGCCCGTGCCGCTGGCGGTTTTGGCATGGTGATCGCCGAGGCCACCGCTGTGGTGCCGGACGGGCGGATCTCGCCAGAGGATTTGGGTCTATGGAATGACGAACAGGTGGCAGCTTTTAAGCCGATTGTTGAGTTCATCAAGAACCAAGGCGCTGCGGTCGGTGTCCAACTGGCACACGCTGGCGGTAAGGCCTCCACGTACGGGAACGTTCCGCGGTTCACCGCCCGCGACTTGAAGGGTTCAATCCCAGTGTCCGACGGCGGATGGGTCACCGTGGCTCCGTCCGTCACCACGGTGCACGGGCTGGCAGAGTCCCACGAACTTACTGAGGCGGAGATCGCCGAGTCTGTACTGGCGTGGGCCGATGCCGCACGGCGTGCCGATGAGGCTGGTTTTGACTTCATCCAGATTCACGCCGCCCACGGATACCTGATTCACCAGTTCCTGTCACCGCTAAGCAACACCCGCACGGACGGTTACGGCGGCTCCTTCGAAGGACGGACGCGGTACCTTCGCGAAGTGGTCGCCGCTGTCCGTGCCGTGTGGCCGGACTCCAAGCCGCTGGGTGTGCGCTTCTCTGGTTCTGATTGGGTTGAGGCTGGCTGGACCATTGAGGAAACCTCGCGTTTGGCTGTTGAACTGAGCTTGCTCGGCGTGAGTGTGTTTGACCTTTCCAGTGGTGGAATTGGCGCATATCACGGCCCCACCGGACCGGGGTATCAAGTGGAGTTGGCCCACGCAGTGAAGAGTGCGCTGGCTGCTGATGCTGCCGAGCGGGGCGTAGAAAATACTTCGTTCGTGTCGGCCGTGGGCATGATCACTACGGCTGAGCAGGCCGAACAGGTCCTGGTTGATGGGCAGGCCGATGGAGTGTCCATAGCCCGGGCCGCCCTGAAGGAACCGAACTGGGCGGCGCTCGCAGCCCGCGAACTCGGCGAATCCGTGGAGGTTACCCCGTTTGCGCCCCAGTACTGGCGCGCGCACTGGTGACGGGGTCCCGGTAGGTTCCAGCCGCCGTCGTACATCCTGCCCATCACCTCTGGAAAATAGTAGGAAGTCCGAGTATATTCGGGACCAGAGAGACCTGGATCACACTGGGTCGCACGCCTTTCGGTTGTATGCAAGGGAGCATTCACATGACCGCAGGAACCCCGCGCCAGCTTTCGCATTACCTTGACGGGAAGCCTCAGGGTGGCACGTTCGGCCGTTTCGGTGACGTCTATAACCCGTGTACGGGGCAGGTTCAGGCTCAGGTTCCGCTGGCTTCCCGCGAAGAGGTGGATGCCGCGGTGGCCAGTGCGGCCAAGGCTCAAAAGGTGTGGGCGGCCATGAACCCACAACGACGCGGCCGGATCCTGCTCAAGTTCGTGGACCTGGTCAACCAGAATATGGACGAGCTCGCCACGCTCCTCTCCAACGAACACGGCAAAACTTTCCCGGACGCCAAGGGTGATATTCAGCGCGGTATTGAAGTGGTGGAGTTCGCCGCCGGCGCCCCGCATTTGCTCAAGGGCGAATTCAGTACCGAGGCAGGCACTGGAATTGACGTCCACTCCCTGCGCCAACCGCTCGGTGTGGTCGCGGGAATTACTCCGTTCAACTTCCCGGCCATGATCCCGCTCTGGAAAGCAGGGCCAGCGCTCGCCGCCGGTAACGCCTTTATCCTCAAACCATCGGAGCGTGACCCATCCGTGCCGCTGCGTCTGGCCGAATTGCTCACCGAAGCTGGCCTGCCGGATGGTGTGTTCAATGTGGTCAACGGTGACAAGGACGCCGTGGACGCACTGCTTGAACACCCCGACGTCCAGGCAATCGGCTTTGTGGGTTCCACTCCGATTGCTCAGTACATTTACGCCACGGCCGCCGCTCACGGTAAGCGCGCACAGTGCTTTGGTGGCGCCAAGAACCACATGGTGATTATGCCCGACGCCGATATGGACTTGGCAGTCGACGCCCTGATCGGTGCCGGCTACGGGTCTGCCGGGGAGCGTTGTATGGCCATCTCGGTCGCCGTCCCCGTAGGCAAAGAAACCGCGGACCGCCTCGTGGCAGCCCTGGCCGAACGGGTCAAGAATCTCAAGGTGGGCCCCAGCCTCGAGGCCTCCTCGGACTTCGGGCCGGTGGTTGCGGCCAGCGCCAAGGAAAGGATCGAAGGCTACATTCAGGCCGGCGTAGACGAAGGCGCAACGCTGATCGCCGACGGCCGAGGCCTAAAAGTTGACGGGCATCCCGACGGTTTCTGGGTGGGCCCCACCCTCTTCGACAACGTCACCAAGGACATGAAGATCTACCGTGAGGAGATCTTCGGCCCGGTCTTGAGCGTGCTGCGCGCGGCTGACTATGAGGAAGCGCTACGGCTCTGCTCCGAGCACGAGTTCGGCAACGGCGTCGCAATTTTCACCCGCGACGGTGACTCCGCCCGCGACTTCTCTACCCGCGTCAACGTGGGCATGGTGGGCGTCAACGTCCCCATCCCCGTGCCGATCGCGTACTACACCTTCGGCGGCTGGAAGGCCTCCGGATTTGGAGACCTCAACCAACACGGCGCTGACGCCTTCCGTTTCTACACCAAGACCAAAACGGTCACCACCCGCTGGACAGCCGGGGTGCGTGAAGGTGCCAGCTTTGTCATGCCGGAAGGAAGCTGATGACCGCTGTGACTAACGAACCCGGGGTCATCGTTGAGCCCGCGGTTATTTCGGAGCAGCGCGGCCAGCTGGGCATTCTGACGCTCAACCGCCCCAAGGCCGTCAACGCACTCAACTCCACCATGGTTGATGCCATGCTGGCCCAGCTTGAGGCGTGGGCCACTGACGATTCCGTCAAAACCGTGCTGGTGCGCGGCGCGGGGGAGCGCGGGCTGTGCGCTGGCGGTGACATTGTGGCGATCTACCAGGACATGTTGGGCAGCGAAGCCGGGAACGCTACCGCCGCGTTTTGGCAGGAGGAGTACCGGCTCAATCTGCTGATTAGCGAGTACCCCAAGCCGTACGTGGCGCTAATGGATGGGCTCGTTTTGGGCGGCGGGGTGGGCATTTCGGCGCACGGCTCGCACCGTGTAGTCACCGAGCGGACCCGCACCGGAATGCCGGAAACCACCATCGGTTTTGTGCCCGACGTCGGAGGGACCCTTTTGCTTTCCAGCTCACCCGGGCAGACGGGCACCCACGCGGCACTCACCGCAGCGCACCTCAACGGTGCCGACGCCATCTACCTGGGGCTTGCAGATCACTTTGTTGAGTCCAAGGATCTTGCCGCGCTCACTGCCGCGCTGGAAAGCGAAGACGCGGATGCCGCCGTCGGGCGTTTTAGTTCTACCGCCCCGGAATCTGCGTTGGAACGGCAGCGTGAGTGGTTGGATGCCTGTTATTCCGCTGGCAGCATCGAAGAAATTCTGGCCGCGCTGCGGGCGGCCGGTGCGGCCGGAAATGCTGACGCGGCTGGGGCAGCGGAGACCATTGCGGCGAAGTCGCCCACGGCCGTGAAGGTGACGCTGGAGTCGTTGCGGCGGGTGACGGGAAAGTCTTTGGCGGATGCGCTTGCACAGGAATTCCGGGTGGGTTTGCGGTGTGTTGAGGGTCCCGATTTTCGTGAAGGAATCCGGGCGCAGGTGGTGGATAAGGACCGTAACCCTCAGTGGAACCCGGCCACCCTCGCCGAGGTTGATGCGGCAACAGTTGAGGGATATTTTGCCCCGTTGGGTCAGCGTGAACTGGTGTTGGAACGCGTAGAAATCAAGGAGTCAGGCCATGAATAGCACTTCAGCTTTGCCGCGTGTGGCGTTTTTGGGGCTCGGGCACATGGGCGGTCCCATGGCTGCGAATCTGGTGGCGGCCGGGTATCAAGTGACCGGCTTTGATCCGGTCCCGGCGGCGCGTGAAGCCGCGGCTGGCAACGGCGTCAGCCTCGCGAATAGTGGGGTTGAGGCCGCCACTGGAGCGGACATTATCCTCACGATGTTCCCCAGTGGTCAGCACGTTCTTGCGGCGTACCGGGGCGACGGCGATGATGCCGGTTTGCTCGAAGTGGCGCCGGCGGGATCGTTCTTTTTGGACTGTTCCACTATCAATGTGGACGAGGCCCGTCTGGCCGCCGAGCTCGCCACAGCGGCGGGGCACCATGCCTTGGACGCGCCCGTTTCCGGCGGTGTGGTGGGTGCCGAGGCTGGCACTCTGACCTTTATGGTGGGTGCCACGGATGCCGACTTTGAGACGGTACGCCCGCTATTGGAGGTTATGGGCAAACGCGTGGTTCACTGCGGCGGATCCGGGCTGGGGCAGGCCGCGAAGGTCTGTAACAACATGATCCTGGGTGTATCGATGATCGCCGTGAGTGAGGCGTTTGTACTGGGTGAAAAGCTCGGGCTCAGCAACCAGGCGCTCTTTGATGTGGCGTCCACGGCGTCTGGCCAGTGCTGGGCATTGACCACCAATTGCCCCGTCCCCGGGCCGGTTCCGGGCAGCCCGGCCAACTGCGACTATCAGCCCGGGTTCGCCGGGGCTTTGATGGCCAAGGACCTAGGTCTTGCGCTCAACGCATTGACGAGCACCGGCGTCGCGGCTCAAATGGGGCCGTTGGCTGCACAAATCTATGCTGACTTCGCGGCGGGTGAGGGAGCGGGCCGGGACTTCTCTGGCATCATCACGGAGATTCGGGACAAATCAGGCCAGTAACGTGATGCGTGGCAGTACTTTTTTCAACCGACTTTGAACCTTCGGTAAGGGGCATGTTTTGACGCAGCAATTTGAGAACATCCTGGTTGAGCAGCACGGACGTGTGCTTTTGGTGACGCTCAACCGGCCTAAGGCGCTCAACGCGCTCAACCATGCCACCATGGGCGAAGTTGTGGCGGCAGTTTCCGCTGCAGACCTTGACCCTGGTGTGGGCGCCGTGGTGCTGACCGGCTCGGAGAAGGCTTTCGCGGCTGGAGCTGACATCAAGGAAATGGCGTCTAAGGGCTACGCCGAGATGTACGCGTCGGACTGGTTCCGTCACTGGGAGGATCTCACGCGTTTGAGGATCCCGGTGGTCGCGGCTGTGTCCGGGTTCGCCCTGGGCGGTGGCTGCGAACTAGCCATGATGTGCGACTTCATCATTGCTGGCGACAACGCCAAGTTCGGGCAGCCGGAGATCAACCTCGGCGTGATCCCGGGTATGGGTGGCTCTCAGCGGCTGACCCGTGCCGTGGGTAAGGCCAAAGCGATGGACATGATCCTGACCGGGCGTTTTATTGGCGCGGAAGAGGCCGAACGTGCCGGTCTTGTGGCACGGGTGGTCCCGGCGTCGGACGTTGTGGCGGAGGCACTCAAGGCGGCCGAAGTGATCGCGAGTAAGTCCAAGCCGGCGGCAATGCTGGCGAAGGAAGCAGTAAACGCGGCATTTGAAACCGGGCTGGCCCAGGGTGTGGTGTTCGAACGGCGCCTCTTCCACTCGCTCTTCGCCACCGAGGATCAAAAAGAAGGCATGGCAGCGTTCACCGAAAAGCGCGACCCCGACTTCAAACACCGCTAACCCTCCATGCCTCTCCCGCCGAATGGGTAGATAACGTCCCTTTGAGAGGGTTCTAAACGACGTTTTCTACCCGTTCGGCGAAGAAGGGCATCGAAGAAGGGTAGCGGGGAGAGGTGAAGGGAGAATGCGGGAGGGGAGTTAACCTTCGAAGTCTCCGGCCTGTTTGCGGAAGTCAGCCAAGATTCTGATCAACGGGCCTAGGTCCTTTTGCGGGAATCCCGAGTCTGCGAACACCTCGGTATTAAGCGTCTCCGTCGCCTTGCGGACCAGCGAACTCCCCGCAGACGTCAGCCGAACCAGTGTGGTCCGTCCATCTGTTGGGTGCGGTTCGCGCGTTACTAGGCCAGCCTGTTCCAAGCGGTCGACGGCGTTCGTCACCGAAGTGGGATGCACCTGCAACAGGGCGCTCGCCTTATTCATGGGCAGCTCGTGTTTGCGCGAAAAGTTGAGCAAGGCCAGCAACTCGTACCGCGCAAAGGTCAACCCAAAGGGCTTCAGTGCCGATTCGGCCCGCGCCATCAGGATCTGTTGGGCCCGCATGATCGCGGTGATCGCCGCCATGGGTTCGGCCACGTTACCCCAGCCGTGCTTGGCCCAGTTCTCTTGGGCATCCGCAATGGGGTCCCGGGGCAGGGGTGCAGCCACGGCTACCCTCGCAGACCGGGGAAGTCGTCTTCCGAATATTCCACGCCAAACCCGGCAGAATCAGCAGCACCAGCGGAACCGTCAAGTGGATGCCGAGCCTGTTCTTGCGCCCGCAGCTCGACCCGCCGGATCTTGCCTGAAACAGTCTTAGGCAATTCGGAGAACTCCAGCCGACGAATCCGCTTAAACGGCGCCAAGTGTTCCCGGCAGTACCGCAAGATGTCCTCGGCCAACTCGGGCCCAGGTTCCCGCCCGCCCGCCAAGACTACATAGGCCTTGGGCACGGAGAGTTTGATGGCGTCCGGTGACGGGACCACGGCGGCCTCGGCCACGGCGGGGTGCTCGATCAACACACTCTCCAGTTCAAAGGGGGAAAGGCGGTAGTCGGAGGACTTAAACACGTCGTCCCCGCGCCCCACATAGGTGATCACACCACGCGAATCCCGGCTCGCCATATCGCCCGTGTGGTAATAACCGCCACGGAAGGCTTCGGCTGTTTTCTGCGGATCTTGGTAGTAGGACTTCATAAGCCCCACGGGCCGGGGATCCAAGCGCAAGCAAATTTCGCCGTCGTCCGCTTCTTCACCCGTGGCGGGGTCTACCAACACCACGTCATAACCGGGAAGTGGCAAGCCCATGGCGCCGATCGTCATGCGCTGACCGGGCGTGTTAGCCACTTGAACCGTGGTCTCGGTCTGGCCAAAACCGTCCCGAATCGTCTGGCCCCAAGCCCTATTCACTTGGTCAATAACCTCGGCATTGAGCGGCTCACCTGCTGAAACAACCTTGGTGGGCGGGTTCTTCAGCTGTGTCAGGTCGGCCTGAATGAGCATGCGCCACACGGTGGGTGGTGCGCAGAAGCTCGTAACACCTTCGGCATCCATCTGGGCCATCAGGACCGAAGCGTCGAAGCGGTTGTAGTTGTAAATAAACACGGTGGCCCCGGCAATCCACGGGGTAAACACATTCGACCACGCGTGCTTGGCCCAACCCGGCGAGGCCACATTCAGGTGCACGTCGCCCGGTTCCAGCCCAATCCAAAACATTGTGGACAGGTGCCCCACGGGATAGGAGGTGTGAGTGTGTTCCACGAGTTTCGCCTTGGACGTGGTGCCCGAGGTGAAATACAGCAGCAATGTCTCGTCAGCCTTTGTTGGTGAGTCGGGTGCAAAAGACTCGGACGCCGCAGCAGAGTCTGCGTAACTAAGTGCAGAGTTACCGCTGATGACGGGCCCGACGCCGGTGCTGCCGCCGTCGTTGATTTCGATCAGGCGGTAGGTGCCTGGCACGTCGGCAAACTTGCCAATGTTTGAACTGCCTACGGCAACCCACGATGCCCCGCCGCGCTCCACGCGATCCCGCAGATCCGCTGGCCCCATAAGCGTGGTGGTGGGGATCATCACGATGCCGAGCTTGATGCCAGCGAGCATAAGTTCCCAGAGCTCCAGCTGGTTCCCCAACATGATGATCATGTGGTCCCCGCGTTGCACACCTTCCCCACGAAGCCAGTTGGCCACTTGGGCGGAACGGCGGCTCAGTTGTGCGAAGCTGCGGCGGGTGGAGCTGCCGTCTTGCTCAACAATGACCAGGGCCTGCTGATCGGCGGTGGCAGGATCGGCGCCAAGGTGATCAAACCAGTCCAACGCGAAATTGAACTCTTCGAAGCGGGGCCATTGGAAACCGTCCCTGGCCGCTTGGTAATTCTCGCGCAGGGAAAGGAGGTGGTCGCGTGCCGCACGGAAGTCGTCGGTGACTGTCATGGGGGCCTCTCAGCTATCGAAACTAGTGATCTGCATCACTTGGCAATATACTAGGACATCCAATGGTTTGAAAGAGCAAAGGAGCTCCGCATGCCACAAGCAGCATTGCCTCCCTATCCTGATGCCGACCTTTTCCACGTTGTGGACATGCTGCCGGTACACGAAAAAGAGCGTTACCAACGCACTCGCGAGTTCTTACAAGAACGCATTCGGGAACAGAGCATCGAGTACTGGAACCGTGACGAATTTGCCTTTGGGCTGCTGGCCGAAATGGCCAAATTTGGGCTCGGCGAACTGCAGCTAGACGGCTCATCGAAGCTGTTTAAGGGTCTGATGTACGTAGAAATTGCCCGTGCAGACGTCTCGCTTTCCGCACTTGCGGGCATTCACAATGAGCTGATTGTGGGCATGATCCACGAGCTTGGATCCGCTGAACAGCAGGAACGCTGGCTCCCTGCCTTGCGCACATTTGATGCGATTGGCGCTTTTGCGCTGACCGAACCGGAGCACGGTTCGGACATTGCTGGCGGGCTCGCCACCACAGCAAGGCGCGACGGCGATAGCTGGGTGATCAACGGCGCTAAACGCTGGATTGGGGCGGCAACGCTCGCGGACTTCGCACTGGTCTGGGCCAGGGACGAGGCCGATGGCGAGGTCAAAGGGTTCATTGTTGAGTCCGATAGGCCCGGCTATAAGGCCACTAAGATCGAGCACAAAATCGGCTTACGCATTATGCAAAATGCGGACATCACCCTTGATGAGGTGCGCATCCCGGCAGGCAATCTACTCCCCGGGGCGACTGACTTTTCCCAAGCCAACTCGCTTCTGCGCGATTCCCGCGCCTGGGTGGGCTGGCAAGCGGCAGGAATCCAGTTGGGGGCCTTTGATATTGCCCGGGCATACTCGCTGGAGCGGCAACAATTCGGCAAGCCGCTGGCCAAGTTCCAGCTGGTACAGCAGCAGCTCGCAGAAATGTTGGGAAATGCGCACTGCTCCCTTGCGCTGATGGTTGAGCTAGCCCGCGTCCAGGAGGCCGGAAAACTGGAGATGGTCCAAGCCGCTCTGGCGAAGTCCACCACCACCAGGCTCGCTAGGCAATCCGTAGCAATGGGGCGGGCTCTCTTGGGCGGCAATGGAGTCACCACGGACTTTGAGATGGCCAAGCTTTTTTGCGACGCCGAGATCCTGTACACCTATGAGGGCAGCTACGAGATCAATTCGTTGATTGTGGCCCGCGCCGTCACCGGAGTGTCCGCGTTCGTCTAAGGCACCCTGCACAGATAATCGAGGGACATACTCCCGGCTAGGACGCGAGGTACCCGCACACATGACTGACTTCCAGCCGGACTTCACACCTGACAACCTCGCAGCTGCTGGTCGTTTGGGGTATGCGGAGGATCGAGGGTACGAGTGGCCCACGGACCCGCGCACCCTCACGGCTCTGGAGCACTGGCGTTCGCTGAAGTTCGGCGTGATTATGCACTGGGGTTTGTACGCGACCATTGGACAGGACGGCAGTTGGTCCTTGTGCCGGGAGAACATTGGCGCCTTTATGGAACCGCCCGCCAGTTGGTCCGGAACTGAGGACGAATACGAGGCCTTCTACAAGGAGCTGCGCAAGAACTTCACGGGTGAGGATTACCGGCCGGAAGAGTGGGCGGCCATGTGTGCCAAGGCCGGGATGAAGTACCTGGTTTTTACCAGCAAGCACCATGACGGATTCGCCATGTATAACACCGCGGAATCGGACTACAAGGTCACGGCCGCGGACGTTCCATTGGGCCGGGACATCCTGCGCGAAACTTTTGACGCGTTCCGTGCCGAGGGGCTTGAAACCGGGGTGTATTTCTCCAAGGCGGACTGGGCCCACCCGGGGTATTGGAAGGCTGGCGGGAACACAGTGAACCGTCTGCACAACTACAACATCGACGAGGACCCGCAAGCGTGGGACGGTTTTGTTCAGTTCACCCAGCGCCAGATCGAGGAACTCCTCACCAATTACGGCGACATCAGCGTCCTGTGGCTAGACGCCGGCTGGGTGAACGAACCGGATGAGCCAATTGGCATTGACCACATTGCCCAGCGGGCACGGGAGCTTCAGCCGGACATTCTGGTGGTGGACCGTGAGGTCCACGGCCCCAACGAGAACTACCGCACCCCCGAACAGGAAATCCCCTCGGAGACCCTGGATTACCCCTGGGAATCGTGCATCACGCTCACCCCGGGGTGGTGCAGCATGCGCCCGGACGATGCCACGCGCCCAGCCCATGAGGTGATCGCCACGCTAGCCAGGATCGTCAGCCGCGGCGGCAACTACCTGCTGGGCATCGGCCCGGACGCAACGGGCGCCATCTCCCGCAACATCGTGACCACCTTGGAGCAGGTGGGTGGGTGGATGGACGTTAACGGCGAGGCGATCTACGGCACCGTTCCGGGCGGAGAAGACGCAGACCTGCTCGACGACGGCGGGTCCGGCTACGAGTGGCACTTCACCCGGACGGATTCCACCATTTTTGCGCTCGCCTTAATTGGCGACGCCGACGGCACCGCCGGTTTTGACCTTAAGGTCAGCACCACAACGCCGGTCCGCAGCGCGCGCGTGCTGGGCACCGACGTCGTGATTCCCGTGGAAAACAACGACGGCGAGATCACGGTTGCGGTTCCGCGCACTACCGCCCGCCTGGCACTAGTGCTCGCCTTGGAACTGGCTACGGAACCAGTAACACTTTGATGGCGCGGCGTTCGTCCATGGCTTTGTAAGCCTCGGCAGCTTCCTCAAGCGGCATCTCCACGTCAAAGACCAAGCCCGGATTGATGGCGCCGGAGAGGACATCCTCGAGTAGTTCGGGGATGTACGTGCGGGCCGGTGCCATTCCGCCAGCTACGTGAATGTTGGAGTCGAAGAGGTAGCGCAAAGGGATCTCGGCGCCGCCGGTGGGAACACCAACAAACCCGAGTGAGCCGCCGGGCCGGACCGAGTGCAGTGCCTGTTCCATGGATTCCTTGGTTCCCACGCATTCCAGCACCGAGTCGGCCAGAACTCCGCCCAAAAGTTCACGAACCTTGGCCACACCTTCTTCGCCGCGTTCGGACACAATGTCCGTGGCGCCGAATTCGGTGGCAACCTTTTGGCGGTCCTCGTGTCGAGACATGGCAATGATTCGGCTGGCGCCCAAACGCTTAGCTGCCAAAACACCGCAAAGGCCCACAGCGCCGTCGCCCACTACCACCACGGTTTTCCCAGCGGTGACGCCGGCGCTCAAGGCGGCGTGGTGGCCCGTGGCCATCACATCCGAGAGGGTCAGCAGTGATTTGCGGAGCGCAGAATCCGGCTCTGTGACGCCGGGAACCTTGACCAGTGTGGAGTCCGCCAAAGGCACACGAACAGCCTGGCCCTGGCCGCCGTCCACTGGCAAGCCGGTGCTGTCCTTGCCGCCCCAACCGGCCAAAAGCTCACAGGCCACCGTCACACCATCAAGGCACGGCGGGCACTTGCCGCAGCTGATCACAAAGGGTGCAATCACAAAATCGCCAGCCGTCAGGGTAGTGACTTCGGTGCCAACACTCTCCACCACACCAATAAATTCGTGGCCAATCGCGGATGGCTTGTGCACGGGTTTTACACCGCGGTACGGCCACAAATCCGAGCCGCACACGCACGCCGCGGTCACTTTAACCACTACATCTGTGGGTTGCTGGACCGTGGGGTAGTCGCGGTCTTCAACCCGAATATCGCCGGGCGCATGGATGATGGTGGCGCGCATAGTGGCTCCTAAATTTTTGGTGACTGCTGGGCTTCGCGGGCGGCGGATTCAATCCGGGCCGCGAGCTCACTGAACTGCTCTTGGTTGTAGAAGGACACGTTGGGATCTCCAGGGCCTTGCCCCACAACCCCATCCATGTTTTCACGAATAATGTCCGCGTGACCAAGGTGCTGGGCAACCTCGGAGAGCATGTGGACCAGAATCTGGCCGAGAGTCACGTTCCGCTTTTCCGGCCCCCACCACGGCACTTCGCCGGGTGCGTCCAACTCGAGTGCGTTGATGGTTTGGTCAGCGTACTCAGCTGCAAAGTGGTGCAGCTCGATGATCTCTTGTGAGGATTGCTCAGCCGGCACCCACATGTCCGCGTCCGGGGCGGCGTCCTCGTTATACCAAGGCAGTTCGCGGCCACTGGGGCGGTTGAAGGTCTCGCCAAAATAGCCCAGCTCAACGCTGGCGACGTGTTTAACCAGGCCCAAAAGGTTAGTCCCCGTGCCGGTCATGGGCCGGCGCATGTGGTACTCGTCAAGGCCGTCCAGTTTGCCGAGTAACTCTGCCCGGCGTTTTTGGAAGTAGCTGTGGAGGGCTACCTTCGTGTCCATCTATTTCCACCACGTATCAAAAATGGTGACCGGGACGGTGCGCTTGTGGCGGGTGCGGAGGTACTTCTGTTCGATGGATTCGGCTACCTCGTCCGGAACCTCGTGGCCCTCAAGGTAGGCGTCAATCTGGTCGTAGCTCAAGCCGAGTTCGTCTTCATCCGTGCGGCCAGGCTTGCCGTCCAACAGATCCGCGGTGGGGACCTTCTTCCACACGCGCTCGGGGGCGCTAAGTTCAGCTAACAACGCCCGGTTCTGACCCTTGTTCAGGCCAAAGAGTGGGAGGATATCTGCGCCGCCGTCGCCGAACTTGGTGAAGAACCCGGTGACTGACTCGGCGCCGTGGTCGGTGCCAATCACCAGGTAGTTGTGTTCGCCAGCCAGAGCGTACTGGGCCACCATTCGGGCGCGCGCTTTGACGTTGCCCTTGTTGAAGTCTGAGATCGGTGCGCCAGTGGTGGCTTTGAACTCTTCTTCAAAACCGTTGACCGCGGGGGCGATATTGAAGGTCCACTCGGTTTTGGCCTTGATGAAGTCCAAAGCAGCCTGGGCGTCTTCTTCATCCTTTTGGACGTTGAACGGCAGACGAACAGCCACAAAGTTGGCGTCGATGCCCTCGGTAGCGAGCTGCTCGACAGCCAGCTGCGCTAGGCGTCCAGCCAAGGAGGAATCAAGGCCACCAGAGATGCCCAGAACAAATCCCTTGGTGCGTGTTGCCTTGAGGTATTCGCACAAGAAGTCCACGCGCGCTCGTACCTCAGCGGCTGGATCGATGGAGGGCTTAACGCCCATTTCTTCAATAATTGTGGCCTGAAGTTCTCGCATGTTCCCAGAGTACTAGTTGCTGTTCCTTATGGTGTTGCCGGGTGGTTCCGTGGCCGTTGTAGGGTCGTGGCTACCCGGGGGAGGCGGGTATGGCTTTGTTGCTGTGGCCGGACGATTCAGGTCGCGACGGCTTCGAAGGATTGGCCGCCCGCTGCCCCGCGATGACCCGACCGCTGATTGAGAGACGCGACTTGAATCGCCGGATAAGGACACGACGGCGCGGTTATCTGCCGGGTTCGACCCGTACGACAGAACTGGAGGCTGTTTTGGCGAAATTGTGGGCCGGTATCGATGCCGGCAAAGCCCATCATCACTGCGTCGTGATCGACGCCGACGGAAACCGTCTGCTCTCGCAGAAAATCCCCAACGACGAACCAGCCCTGCTTGAGCTCCTCGGCGCCGTCCTCAAACTCGGGGACGGGGATGAGGTTATCTGGGCGACGGACCTGAACCATGGCGGGCCGGCGCTGCTGATCGCCCTGCTCGTCGGCCACGGCCAGAACATCCTCTATATCCCGGGCCGGGTCGTCCACCACGCCTCCAAGCTTTACCGCGGAGAGGGCAAAACGGACGCGAAAGACGCCGCCGTCATAGCGGATCAGGCCAGGATGCGCCGCGATCTGCAGCCGCTGCGGGCAGGGGATGAGATCAGTACCGGGCTGCGGATCCTCACTGCCCGGCGGGCCGATAAATCCGCGGACCGGGTCCGGGCGATCAACCGCCTCCAGGCCCAGTTACTCGAATACTTCCCCGCACTGGAGCGTGCCTTTGACTACAGCCGCTCCAAGGCGGCCCTGTTGCTGCTGACCAAACACCGTACCCCGGACGGGATCCGCCGAACCGGCCAGGCGCGGCTGCACGCCTGGCTGAAGAAACACGGCACCCGCTCCTCCGCCGCGGTCGCCCAGACCGCCGTAGAGGCGGCGAAATCCCAGCACACCACCGTCCCGGCCCAACACCTCGGGGAACTAATCGTCGCCGCCCTCGCCCGGGAAATCATCACCCTGGACAAGGAACTGGCCGAACTCGATGCGCTGATCAGTGAGAAGGTCACCGAACACCGGCACACCCGGACCCTGCTCAGCATGCCCGGCTTCGGACCCGTCCTCGCCGCCGAATTCCTCGGCGCCACCGGCGGAGACCTCACCGTCTTTCAAACCGCCGACCGGTTCGCCGGCGTCGCCGGGCTCGCCCCCGCACCCCGGGACTCCGGCAGGATCACCGGCAACCACCACCGGCCCCGCCGCTACGACAGACGGCTGCTGCGCGTCTTCTACCTCTCCGGGCTCTCGGCCCTGAAATCCTGCCCGGCCTCCCGGACCTACTACGACCGCAAACGCACCGAAGGCAAAACCCACATCCAAGCCATGCTTTCCCTGGCCCGTCGCCGACTGAATGTCCTCTGGGCCATGCTGCGCGACGGCACCACCTACACCCCGGTGCCGGCTCAGGCAGCCCGCCTGGCTGCCTGAGCTGCCCAGGTCCCGCGACCCCTGGGGGCCGAATCCGGGTACGTCGCTGGCGGTAGGACCTTGAATTCCGCCGATTTCGTTCCCTCTCAGCAAAGTCAGTGCGGTCGGAGTGGCTGGTCCATCACCGTCACGGCCCGAGGGGCTTGGAATGACAGGAGCCGGATCCAGCCTGGATTCACGTCCCGGAGCTGTATTCGCGAAAGTGCCGCGGCGGTTTCCTGGACAATGATGGCGGCCTCGAGTTCTGCGAGTTTGGCACCGAGGCAGCGGTGGATGCCCGAGCCAAAAACCAGGCCGTATGTGGTGGGTGGTTTGTGCTGGGCCTCTTGCGTTCGGGGCGAGGAACCTCGGGTTTCGGCTGGTCTCGTGACGTGGTTGCCGCTCAGTTCGAGGAGGATTTCGGTGCCTGCGGGGATCGGGGCTCCCTCAAGGTTCGTGGCGTGGGCTGCCACGCGGCGCCAGGTGGGGACTGATGATTCGGTGGCGAGCACGTGTCGGACCGCGCTCCTGGAGCCTTCTTCGGATGCGGCGTCCTTCCAGTCCACTGGGTTGGATCCTTCCAAGAGCCGGAACAGGGTGGTGCTGATCAGCTGGGTGGTTGTTTCCTGTCCTGCAATGAGCAGAAAATAGCCGAGCGAGCAGATTTCGGGGGTTGACAGGCCGTGTTCGGCCAGTGATTTGAAGAGGTTGCGTCCCGGTGCCGTCATGGATTCTGCGACGAGTTTGCGCAGCCAGACGTAGAATTCGGCCGCGCTGTGGGCGAGTTCGAGTTGCCGGGCTTCGTCGGGCCAGCCCCAGAACAGCTCCATGGAGTCAAGACTCCAGCGTTTGAGGTCTGCAAGGTCCCGTACGGGCAGCCCGAGGAGTTCGAGCATGACGATTGCCGGGGGAAACGCCGCCACCGTCTGGACGAGGTCCACCTGGCCGGACCTCACGAGCTGGCCCGCGGCGTTCCTTGCCGCTTCCTGTGCCAGTTCCCGGATCCGCGGCTCCATGGCCGCGACCGTGGCGGGCGTGAAAAACCCTGCCACGATCTTACGGATCCCGGCGTGCGTGTCGGTGTCGTTGCTGGCCAGCACGGGAGGCAACGCAAAGCGAACACGCTGCAGCACGCGCAGGGCAGGCCCAGCCAGGGGCGTGACCGCGACGAGGGCGTTCGCGGGGCTGAAAACATCCGGTCGGTGCAGCACTTCGCGGACCATGTCAGGGTCACGTACCACGAGGTACGGGCAGCGCGGCTGCTCAGGGGTCTGCCACTGTCCCGGGCTTTCTGCCAGCGGCTGCGCGGGTCCCGTGGTCGTTTGGGTCGGGTTCATGCGGGTAGACCGTTCAGCCATGCAACTGCTTCGGTACGGAAAGCGGCCGGGGACAGTTCGGAGGCGTGCCCGGGGAGGGCGCCGAGCAAGGGCACCGACAGCGATCCGAGCACCTGTCGGTTGCTGTGGTGTACGACGTCGGGGTTGCCTGGCCAGCTTCCCAGCACTACGCCGAGGACCTGAAGGTCCCGTGTTTGCAGCGCTTCGAGAGTCAGAGCGGTGTGGTTCAGGGTGCCAAGGTCCGGCCTGGCGACGACCACGAATGCCGCTGCCAGGAGTGAGCCGAGGTCCGCGAGGGTGCAGCCGTCGGAATCCAGCTCCACCAGCAGGCCGCCTGCGCCCTCCACCAGGACGTGGTCGTGGGAGGCGGCGAGCTCGCGGACCCTCCCGGCGTGCGCAGCCACCCGGGGCAGGGGTGTTTTATCGATGGCGGCTGCCGCGACGGGCGCCAATGGCTCCTGGAGAACCACCCCGGTTTCTGCTGTCACGTCGCCAGCGAGCCGGATGATTTCGGCTGTGTCGGAATCGCCGACGGCAGCTCCTGACTGGCAGGGCTTGTAGACCGCGACGCTGCGCCCTTTTTCGTGGAGGGCGGCGGCGAGGGCCGCCGTTGTGATGGTCTTGCCGACGCCGGTGTCCGTTCCGGTGATCATGATGACATCGGGCAGGTTCATGGAAGTTCCTCCAAAATGCTGCGCAGTACGGCGCAGCTGTCTTCGATTTCCTTAGGTGTAAGGGTGGCCCGGGCGGTGAGCCGCAGCCGGGAAATCCCGTCCGGAACGGACGGGGGGCGGAAGCAGCCGATCCGAACGCCGGCGGTGCGCGCGGCCCCGGTGGCTGCCAGGGCCGATTCGGCCGACGGCATGGCGATGGACTGGACCGCCCCCGCCCCGTGCTCGACCTCAGCGCCGCGGGCTGCAAGGGCCGGCCCCAGTCCGGCGGCCAGCGCCGCAGCATTGCTTCGGACGGATCCGGCCCGCCAAGGTTCATCCCGGATGATCCGCACCGCGGCGAGGGCCGCCGCTGCAGAGGCCGGCGCCAGGCCGGTGTCAAAGATGAAGCTTCGGGCCCGGTTGACGAGGTGTTCCCGCAGCAACGCGGATCCCAGGACTGCCCCGCCCTGGCTGCCCAGGGCCTTGGACAGTGTCGCGGTCACGATCACGTTCGGATGCCCGGCAAGGGCCGTCCCGGCCACCGAGCCGCGGCCCTGAAAGTCACCGGCGCCGGTGACACCGAGACTATGGGCCTCGTCGATCAGCAGCACCGCGTCGTGCTGCTCGGCCAGGGCCAGCAGGTCAGCGAGCGGCGCTTCGTCGCCAAGGACGCTGTAGAGGGATTCGACGGCGATGAGGGCGCGTGGTTCGGGCCGGTCCGCGAGCAGCCGGCCGGCGTCCTCCACGCTGTTGTGGGTGAACGATTCGGTGCGGGAGCGGCTGAGCCGGAATCCGTCGATCATCGAGGCGTGGCAGTGTTCATCCGCGACGATCAGGGTCCCGGGGCCACCCAGCGCGGTGATCACGCCGATGTTTGCCAGATAGCCGGAGGAGAACACCAGCGCCGTCTCCATCCCGGCCAGGCGGGCCAGTTCCTGCTCGAGGTCCAGGTGCAGCCGGGTGGTTCCGGCGACCAGCCGCGAGGACGTGGCTCCCGTGCCCCACGATGAAACGGCTGCCGCGGCGGCCTCGGCAAGCCGCGGATCCGTTGCGAGGCCCAGATAGTCGTTGCTGGCCAGCTCGATGAGCTGTTCGTCCGCGTTGCGGGGGAGCGGGCGGCGGACCAAACCACGGCGGTCCCGGACAATGGCTTGTCGCTTGAGCCATTGAGTCATCGAGGTGCTCATGCAGCACCTCCTGACCGGGCCGGGCGGCGTTCGTGGACGTCGGCGACGGCCGCCGTCATGCCCGCGGTGATCTGTTCGATGTCCGCCGCGGTGCTGATGTACGGGGGCATCGTGTAGACGAGGTTCCGGAAGGGGCGCACCCAGACCCCGTGCCGGATGGCCGCGGCGGTGATGGCGGGGACGTCGACGGGGTCGTGGAGCTCAATGACGCCGACGGCCCCGAGGGTGCGGACATCCGCCACGGATTCAAGTCCCCGGGCGGGGGCCAGCCCGGTCTCCAGTCCCGCGCCGATCCGGGCGACGTCGGCCTGCCAGCCGCCGTCGTCGATGATGCTCAGGCTGGCGTTGGCTACCGCACACGCCAGCGGGTTGCCCATGAAGGTCGGGCCGTGCAGGAGTGCCCCTGCCTGCCCGCCGGAAACCGTTGACGCAATCTCGTCCGTGCAGAGCATCGCGGCGAGGGTGAGGTACCCGCCGGTCAGGGCCTTGCCCACGCACATGATGTCCGGGACCACACCGGCATGACCGGCGGCGAACAGCTCGCCGGTGCGGCCGAACCCGGTCGCGATCTCGTCAAAAATGAGCAGCAGCCCGTACCGGTCCGCCACCTGCCGCAACGCGGTGAGGCACTCGGCCGGGTAGGGGTACATGCCACCTGCGCCCTGGAGGACCGGCTCGACGATGATCGCGGCCAGCTCCCCGGAATGCGCAGCCGCGGTGGCCTGGAGTTCGGCTGCCCACGCCTGCACCGTTTCCGGGGTTGCGGACGCCGCGGCCGGGGGGCGGGGAGCAAACACGTTGCCGGCCAGCAGACCGGGGAAAGCGGCGTGCATCCCGTCCACGGGGTCACAAACCCCCATGGCCGCAAAGGTGTCACCGTGATATCCGCCGCGGATGCTCAGGAACCGTTGCCGCTCAGGGTGGCCGGACGCGGTCTGGAATTGCACCGCCAGCTTCAGTGCAACCTCCACCGATACCGAACCCGAGTCCGCGAGGAACACCCGGTCCAACCGTGACCGTCCTGGTGCGGAAGGGGCCATATCCACCAGCCGCTCGGCCAGTTCCACCGCCGGGGCATGGGTGAGTCCGCCGAACATCACATGGCTGAAATCATCGAGTTGCCGCTTCGCGGCCGCGTCCAGTACAGGGTGGCGGTAGCCATGGATCGCCGACCACCAGGAGGACATGGCATCAACGACCTCATGGCGTGTGCCGTCTTCGCTGCGGAGCCGCAACCGCACACCGTCGGCCGCCTCGACCTCCCACAACGGGAGGCTGGGGGACGCGGGGGCGTACGGGTGCCACAGGCGTGCGCGGTCCCGCTGGATCAGGCTCATCGGAGCCGACACCTGTGTCATCGGATGAGCACCCCGTGGCGGGAACATTCTGCGCTCCAGCCGGCCGGCGTGACCTGGACCTTCATCCGTCTCCTGCAGTGGGCGCAGTAGCGTGGCGGTTCCAGCGTCAGTAGTTCGACGCAGCGCTGGTGCTCGTCCGACGCGGGGAGGCCGCCGCCGTCGGGGCCCCCGCAGTGTCCGCAGAATGGGCCGTTGCTCGAGCCGGTCGGGCCCCCGGCAGCCGGGACCGTGTTCATAGTGATTTCTGGAATTCCTTGATGGGCATGTTCAGCTCGACCAGCAGGTTCAGGTCCGCGTCGGCGGGCCGGCCCAGGGTGGTCAGGTAGTTCCCGACGATGACGGCGTTGATGCCGCCGAGCAGGCCATCCCTGGTTCCGAGGTCACCGAGGGTCAGTTCGCGGCCGCCGGCGTAGCGGAGCACGGTCCGGGGCATGGCCAGCCGGAACGCAGCAATGGCGCGGAGGGCGTCTTTGCCGTCCATGATCCCCTGGTTTTCCAGGGGAGTCCCGGGGCGGGGGTTCAGGAAGTTCAGCGGGACCTCGTGGGGTTCGAGGGCGGCGAGCTGGGCAGCAAGTTCGGCACGCTGCTCCAGGGATTCGCCCATGCCGATCAGGGCGCCGCAGCAGAGCTCCATGCCGGCGGCCTTGACCATGTTGCAGGTCTCGAGACGCTCCTCGTAGCTGTGCGTGGTGACCACCTCGGAAAAGTAGCTGCGGGCTGTTTCCAGGTTGTGGTTGTAGCGGTGCACCCCCCAGGCGGCGAGCTGGTCCACCTGGTGCTGGGTGAGCATGCCCAGGGAGCAGGCGATGTTGATGTCCACGGCTTCGTTGATGCGGTCGATCGCGAACTTGATCTGGTTCATCAGTTTGATGTCTGGTCCGCGGACGGCGGCGACGATGCAGAATTCGGTGGCGCCGGTTGCCGCCGTTTCCTTTGCTGCCTTGACGAGTTCGGGAATGTCCAGCCACACGCCCCGGACGGGGGAATCGAAGAGCCCCGACTGGCTGCAGAAGTGGCAGTCCTCCGGGCACCCGCCGGTCTTGATGGAGATGATGCCTTCGACCTCGACGTCCGCACCGCAGTGCCTGAGCCGGACCTCGTGGGCCAGCTGCAGCGCCGCCGGAAGGGCTTCATCGGGCAGGCGGAGCACCTCCAGCAGTTGGCCCTGCGTGAGTCCGCGTCCTTCCTCGAGGACCTGCTGGCGGGCGGTTTCGAGAATCCCGTACAGGGTAGGTGCCGGATCTGCCTGAATCGTCATTGATCGTCCTTTGCGCTGCCTGGTTGCTGGTTTGCCGTAGAACTGAGGCTAGTTTCCTGATGAGGACAGGATTTTGTTGGGTATCTACAAGCGGGCGGTTGAGGCTTTGGCCCGGCCCGCACTTCCACGTGACCTGCACCCCGGTCCCTGGTCCCCGCGCCGAAAGCCCTCAGGCTGCGTGAATCGCTCGACTCCAACCCCCTACGGAGACATCGGACGCTGGGCGGCGGCGGGGAGGAAAACGGCCTCGCTGCGCTCGGGCAGTAGAAGCGTTTTTCTTTTCTTTTTTGCTGCTGTCCGTTGGATCCTACGTGCCCGCTCCACCGGCGCAACCGTCCTGCGGACAGCCGCGCACCGGATGCCTTGGGTCGGCGCTGCGCTTATTTCCTCCCACAATCCATCCGCTGCTTGCCCTTCGGGTTGCCCCGGCTCCATCGGGCACAGCTCCGCGATGCTCCGCCAGCAGGCAAAAAACATGGTGGGGGAGAGGGAAGCCGGTACTTTCGGCACCCGCCCCGCCCGAGCGAAACGGAGAGCTTCATGAGCGCAGAAATCATGACCCGCACGGCCACAGCCGATAGCGCCGAACCGGTCACCGCCCCGGCCCTTCCCGCCGACGACCGGGCAGGAGACGGGTACGACTGGATGGACACCCTCGAGGGCACCGCCTGGTCGGTGCTGCCGAACTGGGGCAGCGAGGGCTGGGACGCCGGTTCCTGGCCCTACATCATCTTCGCCGTCGCCCGCATGCGCGACGTGAGCGGGGAACTGTTCGGCTACGGCACCTGCGTCGAAGGCGACAACGCCACACACTGGTTCCGGTCCCAGGAACGGTGCTTCGAAGCCATCACCGCCGAAGTCTTCTTCCACTGGGCCTCCGGCCAGTCCCACGGCCCGGACCACCTCCCCACCACAGCCGCGGAACTCCCGGACCGGGACCGGAAGCCTTACCCCGGCTGGACGGCCTAGAACTCCTGAGGTGTCTCGGCCGCGGACCGGCCGGGACACCCGAACGGCACGCCAACATCCGTTGACAACATCATTGAGATTCCTCCGTGACCTTTCCTTCAAGCTCGAGTGGCGTGATTCGGAGCGAAGAAGTCCGTTGACAATGGACCCCCGCGGCGATGTAATCGGCATGACACTTTGTGGGCTTAGATCCACTTCGGTGCAGCGGGTAATTCGCCCTCTGTCACCCCGAAAGTCGCCCCTTTCTGCTCTATAGTTACGCCAGCGCTACCCCGGCCGGCCGCCCATTGGGTGACGGCGGCTAGGGGGCCGGAGAGCACGGTTGGGTGGCTGGCAGTGGTGTCGCCCACGGTCAAGCCACCGTCCACTTTCACCACGAGTCCAGCGTCAGTCCCGCGGGCGTGCCAAGCCCCAGTAATATCCGCAAGGAGCCTCGCCAGGACCGGCTGGGGGACGTCCCCAAACGTTGCGCCGTTGTCTAGGTCAATGGCATGGATCCACACTTCGCGGGTACGCATCCAAACAGTTTCCGAGGCCGGCACCGTCCGGCCTTGTGCTGTTTTGACCTCATGGCGCCATGCGTCCTCACGAAGATCCCGCCACTCGACGTTTAAGTGGACGGCCGAGTGGTCGAATAGGTGCCTTAGAGCGATCGGAGGCAGAGTGGCGCCGAAGTCAATCTCATGATTCCTCGCCCCAGGGGAGGAGTACATAGCTGTTTCGACCCCGGTGGCTGCCCACTCTATAAGCCGCGCAATAGCCCGCGCGTTGTAGCCCACATGGGCCACAACGTGGCGTCGCGTCCACCCCGGCAATAGCGAGTCGCCGTCGAGGTCTGAATCGGTGAGTTCGTTGAGTTTTCGTGCGAAGAATGCCGTGCCGCGACGGGCTTGGAGAAGCCCGTCCAGCAGCGCCGCATCCGTCGTCTGATCGTGACGGGCAACCATCAAGCTTCCTTGACCACGCGGTTGGTCAGTTGCCCCAGTCCCTCAATGGTGGTGACCAAGACCTGTCCTTCTTGGAGGTAACGCTTGGGGTCCTGGGCATGGCCCACACCGCCGGGGGTTCCGGTAGCGATCACGTCACCCGGGTTCAGCGTGATGATGGTCGAAATATAGGAGACCAGGAATTCCGGCGTGAACACGAGGTCCGAGGTGGGCGTGGACTGTTGAACCTCCCCGTCCACTGCTGAAGTCATCAGCGGGCCGGGCGTGAATTCATCCTGAGTAACCAGCGCAGGACCGAACGGTGTGGAATTTTCCCAGGTCTTGCCCTGAAGCCATTGGATGGTGCGGAACTGGTAGTCACGCATAGAAACGTCATTCAGCACCGCATAGCCTGCAATGTGCTCTGCCGCTTGCCCTTCAGGGATACGGCGCCCGGTTTTCCCAATAACAACAGCCAATTCGGCTTCCCAGTCCACGGTGTCGGATTCTTGCGGCAGCGCCAAATCATCGTTGGGGCCGATCAAAGACTCCTGATATTTGGCAAACAGTGTGGGATGGGCGGGGACTTCCCGGCCCATTTCTTTGATGTGGTTGCGGTAGTTGTGGCCAACGCAAATGATTTTGCCCGGTGAAGGTACGACGGCGGCAAGATCGGCGCCCTCTGCAGGGTACGTTGCGCCGCTAGCCGCCTGGGCGATGGTCGCCCAATGGGCGTCCTTCAGAAGGGCGCCGACGTCGGAGAACCCGTCGATCTGGGTGAGGGTGTCGCCATCCTGGCGTACCGCCGTCGTGCCGGTACCGTTTTCGAGGCGGAGGGTGAGTAGTCTCATGCGTTTTTGCGTCCTTCGGAGTAGCTGCGGTTGAAGTGCAGGCGTTCAAAAATGGGGGCGTCGCTGAAGCGGAACAAATCAAACTCGGTGTCGGCGTGGAGCGACCAAGAAGCCCAAGAAGGAACCACAAAGAGATCGCCCTTAGCCAGGGTGCGGGTTTCGCCGTTCAGAATGACAGAGCCGGAACCCTCAAAAACTTGCCACACGCTCGAACCGACTTCGTGGAGCGGCTCCGTCTGGGCGCCAGCGCGCAAACGGTGGAACTCGGCGCGGATGGTAGGCATAACGTCCCGGCCGGTGGTGGGGTTGGTGTAGCGGACGGCAGCATGACCTTGGGAAACTGTGGCCGGGTGGCCCTCATCTTCAAGGAGTAGTTGTTCTCTTAGTGCGCGGTCCGTGTATTCCCAGCGGTAGGCCGCGATAGGAGAGCTGGTGGTGTCCTCGAGCCCGGAGAGCGGACGAAGTCCAGGGTGTGCCCAGAGGCGTTCGGAGCGGGAGATGTCGGGCGTGGCCTCGTCAGTGACACGTTCAGTGCCAAATTCGAAGAACCCTGCATCCGCGTAGTGAACGAACGGAATGTCTAGACCGTCGATCCATGCCATGGGTTCGTCAGTGTCATTGTGGTGGCCGTGAAAATTCCAGCCCGGCGTCAGTAAAAAGTCACCACGAGACATACGAACCGGATCGCCATTAACCACTGTCCACACGCCTTCACCCTCAACGACAAAACGGAAAGCGTTCTGTGAATGGCGGTGTTCGGGGGCGGTCTCACGGCCACCGAGGTACTGGATTGCGGCCCAGAGGGTAGGGGTTGCGTAGGGTGTGCCGCCCAGGCCGGGGTTGGCTAGGGCAATAGCGCGGCGCTCACCGCCGCGGCCAACGGGAACCAAATCGCCGGCACGGGCGGCAAGCGGATAGAGGTCGCTCCACCGCCATACGTGAGCCTCGGCCTTAGGGGATGGAACCATCGGCATCAAGTCGGCAATCTCGGTCCACAGTGGGATCAGATTTTCTTTCTCAAAATCCCGGTAAAGCTCCTCCAACGCAGCGGCCTCTTCAGGCGTTGGCTCAGGCGCAGCGTGTTCCGCCGCTACTGATTCGTGGGTCGTGTTCTCGGCGCTGATGGACACGGAAACCTCCTAGAGGGGTGAAGAACTCTTGTTGTGTAGTTCGACCCTACGGAGGACCATATGTGATCTCCACCATATTCTGTCAAGCAGAATTTTCTCGAGTTATTTCACTGATTTCGGAACCTATTCCGGCCCTGCCGGGTTGGCGGCGATGTCGATCTCCAGCTGGCGGCACGTTTCCCGGAGGGCGGTGACCAGTCCGTCGTCGAACAAGCGCCGGAACCTTGTTGCGGGCGTGGCCACACTGAGCGCCCCAACGGCGTTCCCATGCCTATTGTGTAAGACTGCGCCCATGGCGCTGACGCCTTCCTCAGTGCCCTCGAAGTTCGCAGCGAAGCCGTTGTCTCGAATGGTTTCCAGTTCACGCAAAAATGCTGGATATTCGGCGTCGGAAATGTTGTCTCCACCAATCTCGGCGTTGTTGCTTCGAAAGAGTTGCTCGAGCATGGCGGGCTCCAACTCGGCGAGCAACGCCTTGCCGCCTGACGTTTTATTGGCTGGCAGCACAACGCCTTGACGGTCGCCAATCCGCAGCACGTTACCGCCTTCGACGGTCGACAGGAACCGCACTTTGGTACCAACGCGGACCATCAGATTCACCGTTTCGTTGAGTCGCGCTGACAAGAGCTCCATGTGTGGCTGGGCGACACTGCGGAGCAGTCGAGTCCACGCGAGGCCGGCCGGCCCTATGCCCATGGCTGGACCTGGAACGTAGCGCCGATGTTCGTCTTGTACGGCAAATCCCCGGTAGATAAGCATCGCTAATAGCCGGTGGGCCGTAGAGGGTGCGACGCCGAGCTCCGTGGCGGCATCCTTGAGACGCAGCGCGCCACCGTCGCGCAGTAACTGCAGCAACTGCAAAGCGTTGTCCACGGCGTCGATGGAGTAAGTGGGCCGCTTCTGCATCGGCTTCCGCAGAGAGGTTGGTGGCGGCGAGATCGAGTCGAATTTATTCTGCACATCAGAATTGTATTGCAGATCACGTTGCTCCACCACGACAGTAGTGGCATGAATCACATGCAACCTGCTGCAGCGTCGCAGCAGTCTCCACTGCCAAAGCGCAGCCGTGCCGCCGGTGACGAACCCGCCGCACAAAGTTTCTCCAAAGCGTCCGCCATGGCCGTCCTAGTTTGTTGGCTTTTGGTGGTTTTTGATGGATACGACCTCATTGTCTACGGGACAGTCCAGTCGTCCCTTATCAACGGAACAGGATGGGGCCTGACCAAGGCGACCGCTGGAACCGTTGGATCGATGGCGTTCCTTGGCATGATGATCGGTGCAGTATTCGCTGGCCGTATGTCAGATACCTGGGGCCGCCGGCGCACCATCATCGGTTGTGCCATAGTCTTTTCCGTCTTCACTATTCTGTGCGCACTCTCACCTAATGCGATCGTGTTTGGTGGGCTGCGTCTGCTTGCTGGTATTGGCCTTGGCGGGCTGGTTCCCTCGGCCAACGCACTCGTGGCTGAGCTGGTGCCGGCGAAGTGGCGGTCCACTATTGCAACGCTTATGATGTCGGGTGTTCCGATTGGTGGTTCCTTGGCGGCGGTGGTGGGTATTCCGCTGATTCCAGCTTTTGGCTGGCAAGCCATGTTCTTGGTGGCAGTTCTTGCCTTGATGATTGTTATCCCGTTGGGCTTGCGCTATTTGCCTGAAACGTTGGGGCAGCGCGGGAACGGTGTGCACCAAGGCGATGCTGTTTCTTTAGGCGGCGAACCGCGTCAGCGTCCCGGCTTTGGCGCCTTGCTCAGGGCACCGTTTCTGGGGCTCAGTGTGCTTTACGCCGTTGCTACGTTAGCCACTCTCTTTGCTTGGTACGGGCTTGGAACGTGGCTGCCTAACCTGATGCAGCTTGCTGGCTATAACCTCGGTTCGGCTCTTACCTTTGCGCTTGCGCTGAACTTGGGTGCAGTAGCTGGCTCGGTAATTACGGCATGGGCAGGGACCCGCTTTGGACCCATCCCGACGGCTATCGCGGCCGCGGGCGTCGCAGCAGTGGCTCTCGTAGTGCTTGTGTCCGGGCCTTCGGTCGGCGTCGTTTATCTGATGCTCGTGTTGGCAGGCGTCGGAACGCATGGCACACAGTGCCTGATTATTGCGGCAGTTGCTAACCACTACCCGGCGCATTTGCGCGGGACAGCTCTTGGTTGGGCACTCGGCGTCGGGCGCATTGGCGCCGTAGTCGCTCCCCAGGTAGGTGGCCTATTGCTGGCTGCCGGGCTGGGCGTCAACTCAAACTTCTTGGCTTTTGCAGGCGCGGCGGCCGTTGCTGCAGTGCTCCTGGGGGCCATTTCCCTCAAGAACAAATCCACACTCAAAGTCTCTCAAGGAGTCAGCCATGTCTGATGTGAAATCCACTACTGATGTTCTAGTAATTGGCGGAGGAATGGCCGGTTTGGCTGGCGCGCTCGCTCTGCGTGAGAGCGGTGCGAATGTCACCTTGGTTGAACGTGCACCGGAGTTTGGCGAAGTAGGAGCGGGTCTGCAGATGGCGCCCAACGCTTCACGGGTACTCAAGCGTTGGGGCTTGCTGGAGAAGGCGCTTGAGATTGGTGTTCAGCCTAAGCATCTGGTCTTCCGCGACGCCATCACGGGCGAGGAGCTAACTCGGCAGACCCTCGGCGGTGAGTTCGAAGAGCGTTATGGTGCGCCCTATGTGGTGATTCACCGTAGCGACCTCCACCGAGTCTTGTTGGAGGGTTGCCAAGCCGCAGGCGTCACGCTCGTCAACGATGTAACAGTCCAGAGCGTTGAGACGATCAATGGGCGCGGGATTGCGCACACTGTTGCGGGCGTGGATTATGAGGCGGACGTTGTCATTGGTGCGGATGGTTTGAAGTCCACCTTGCGGCCTCTAGTCGCTAACGATGAGCCCGTCTCTTCGGCTTATGTGGCTTACCGTGGCACGGTTCCGATCACGGAGGAAACACCTCAAGCAGATCTTGAAGACGTCATCGTCTATCTTGGGCCGAACTGCCACTTGGTGCAGTACCCGCTTCGGAAGGGCGAGCTGCTGAATACTGTTGCAGTATTCAAATCTCCCTCGTTTGAACGTGGTGAAGAACAGTACGGCGGTGTAGATGAGCTGGAGGCGGCCTACAAGGATTGTGTTCCCGCTGTGCAAGAGGCCTTGAAAAACCTGGGTACCGCGATGCGCTGGCCGATGTATGACCGTGACCCGATCCAAAACTGGGTTGCTGGCCGGATGGTGTTGATGGGCGACGCCGCCCACCCCATGTTGCAGTACCTTGCGCAAGGAGCCTGCCAAGCGCTGGAAGATGCCGCAGTTCTGCAAGATGTCTGTGAAGGAACGGTTTTTACTGACGACGGCGCCAACCCTGAGGCTTGGGACGCGGCGATGCGGGAATTCAACTCGCTCCGCGCCGAGCGGACTGCTCGGGTTCAACGTACGGCTCGCGTCTGGGGTGAGTCTTGGCACGTGTCCGGACTGGCACGTACGCTCCGCAACTTGTTGTTCAAGAGCCGCGCCGACGGCAATTTCCAGTACAACGATTGGTTGTACGGCCAAGATAACGACGGCGTGCCGGCCCGCTCCACTGCGCGGTCGCTCGCGTCCGCGCAGGTTGTCTAAGGGTCAGCTGTTTCAGGGCGCGGGTAACGCAGTGGCGTGGAAGTCTTACGTAGAATAGGAACCATGACTTCCACGGTTGACACTGCAACTGCCCGCGCTCGCCTGCTTGAGCTCATCAAGGAATTGGCGGTGGTGCGTGGCAAGGTGATCCTGTCCAGTGGTGCCGAGGCTGATTACTACATTGATCTGCGCCGCATCACCTTGCACCACGAGGCATCCAAGTTGGTGGGCCAGGTGATGCTGGAGCTCATTGATGCTGCGGGAATCGAATATGAGTGCGCCGGCGGTCTGACCATGGGTGCCGATCCTGTGGGCACCGCCGTCATGCATGCTGCTGTGGATGCGGGCCGGCCCGTAGATGCGTTTGTGGTGCGCAAGGCGCAGAAGTCTTACGGTATGGGCCGTCAGGTTGAAGGCCCCTCGGTTGAGGGCCGCAATGTGGTGGTTCTTGAGGACACATCCACCACAGGCGGCTCCGCGCTGACTGCTGTTGAGGGTGTGCGTAAGGCCGGCGGAAACGTGGTTGCAGTGGCAGTGATTGTGGACCGCGACACTGGCGCCAAGGAAAAAATTGAGGCCGAAACCGGTGTCCCGTACCTCTTCGCTTTTGGCAAGGACGAGCTGGGTCTGAACTAGGTTCCCTTGCCTGAAACCTCCGCGGGGGAGGAGATGAACCGGGGTCAGAACACTACGACGGCGGAGTGGGCCAGCGCGCTTAAAACCGCCACCGGGATGCACCGGTTTTCTCGGCGTGCCTTTGTGATTGGCGCCGGTTCAGCGTCCATATTGGCCGCGGACATGGCCTTCACTCGTGCCGTGGCGGAGCAGCGACGACGGACCCAAATTTTGACCGTGAAGGACAGCTACGCGGAAGCGTATTTCCCGGATGCTGCGTGGATTCTTTTTCCCGGGTTCAAAACGGGTTGGGAGGAATCTCAGGTCATCCTCTTGGCCCTGCGTGATGCTTTGAACCAGCGAGGCCAGCTGGCCGCCGTCGGATACTCAAATTTGGGTTTGCGCGTTGAAGACGTGGTGGCCGCTGTCCTAGATTTTGTGCAGAGTCGCCGGCTGAAAACCCTGTACTTTTATGGCCACAGTTTTGGTGGGATGTTAGCTACCCAAGTGGCGGCGATCCTCCGCAGGCTCTACAACATTCGGGTGCGGCTGATTCTTTTGGATTCGAGCCCTGCGAGCCGTCAAGACGTCTTGGACGGTAGTTGGTTTGACGATGTGGTGTTCCTGTATGAACGCGGTGTGCGGGTTCCGAGCCTGCTGCGTGGAGGCTATGAACTTGGTGAGCGGGTGGCCAACAAGAACGAGCGTAGTTGGAAGCAAGTCTTTGAGCAGTCCATGGCTGAGCTTTCACCGTTGGCGCCGTCGAGTCTTTTGGTTCAAACCGAATCGGCGTACATCTATCACTTTGAAATCGCCGACTATCACGGGCTGATCAGCGACACCAAGATGATCTACATCGGGAGTCCGGCCGACCGAACGGTTGACTATTTTTCAGCACGGGAGCGTTGGCGCAGTAACTACAGGTCCAATATGGTCTCGGCGGATCAGCAGACTAGGGGCGCAGCCCCGGCACACGCGAGCCCGCAGTGGAGTGCACTCGTGTACCGCCCGCTCATCACAGAGCTGCTGGACAAGTATGACCCGCTGCCCTCGATGGAGCGGAATATTGACCCCCGCGATTGGCCTACCCAGCGTTAACCAGTAGCTAAATCTGCTTCATCAGATCGGCCACGGAGTTCAGGACCTGGTTGGGCCGGAACGGGTAGGCTGCGATGTCCTCAGGCTGGGTGATGCCGCTGAGAACCAACACGGTGTGCAGTCCAGCTTCCATGCCAGCGATGATGTCCGTGTCCATGCGGTCACCGATCATGGCCGTGGTCTCCGAGTGTGCATCGATCTGGTTCATGGCTGAGCGAAACATCATGGGGTTCGGTTTGCCCACCACGTAAGGTTCGCGCTCGGTGGCCTTGGTGATCATTGCGGCAATCGCGCCAGTTGCCGGCATGGGGCCGTCCTTGGACGGGCCTGTGGCGTCGGGATTGGTGGAGATAAACCGGGCGCCGTCCAGAATCAACCGGATCGCGGTAGTGATCGCTTCAAAAGAGTAAGTGCGAGTTTCGCCGAGCACCACAAAGTCTGGGTTTTGGTCGGTGAGGATAAAACCGGCCTCGTGGAGCGCCGTCGTAAGTCCTGCCTCACCAATGGTGTAGGCGCGGTTTCCGCTGCCTGAACCGCTCACCTGCTCCTTCAAAAACTGGGCAGTGGCCAGTGCGGAGGTCCAGATGTTCTCTTCTGGCACTTCCAAGCCGGAGGAGCGCAAACGAGCGGCAAGATCACGCGGGGTGTAAATGGAGTTGTTGGTCAGCACCAAAAAGCGCTTCGACGTATCAACCCAGCGCTGAATGAGTTCCGCTGCTCCAGGGATGGCGTGGTTTTCGTGAACCAGCACACCGTCCATATCCGTAAGCCAGCATTCGATTTCTTGGCCACTACGGTACTTGCTGGTCTGGAAAGTGGGGTTCGAGTCGGAGCTGTTCTCAGTCATGCTTACAGTCTTTCATTCTTCGGCGATGGATACAGCTACCCATCGAATTTTGACTCAAGCCGCGAGACCCTGTTTTAGGCTGAGGGAGGCAACTTGGCTGCGAATCCGCGCCGAGCGTCACAATCCAGGGGGAATCCACGTGAGCAACAATTTTGGCCCGCCGCCACCGCCAAACCAACAGCCCGTGCCGTACGACGGCGGGACACCGCCTCAGCCGGTAATGCCGCCTTATGGAGCAGCGCCGCCTTTTAGCGCTCACCCGGATGACGCAGCAGATCAGACAGTGCTGCGTTACCAACCCGAACCGGTGAACCAAGGTGTTCCGGAAGCGGTCTCGCCGCGAACTAGGAGCGGCAAAAACCTCGCGATCATTCTTGGAAGCGCCACGGCCGTGCTGGCACTAGTCATCGTGGCCATTTTTGTGTGGGTAGTGCCGGCGGTGAACGCTCTGTACACGCCAGCACCGGCCAAAACAGTGCCGGTTGCCGAGTCTCCTGCGCCAACCACCACTGCCGCAACCACCAGCGCCACCCCGGAAGCGCAGCCCTCCTCAATCCCGGCCGGGGCAACACCACTTCCGGCGGTTTGGGCCGCTTTGGCTGGCCCTAGCAACGTTCCTGCCGACGGCGACCCCAAGTTTGGAAAGTTTGTCACCGGGGAATCCTCCTTCCAGTATTTGAAAGAGTGGAGCAACGATTCGACCTTTGGTGTGAGCCGGGATCCTCTAACAGGAACCGCCATGCAGCAGCAGGCCTACGGTACGGAAACTAAGGACGCTGACGGCATTTCCACGGCTTTCGCGTTCTTCGCTGAGTCCCAGGAAGGCAAGCACACCGCCGAGGTACCCAAAGTTCAGGCGGCTCTGAAGCAGTTGGAAGCCAAACTTGTTGCGCTCCCAGCCGCTGATCTGCCCAAGACCTTGGTGGGCCACAAATGTGCCAGCGACTTCCGTTCATCCAAGCCTCAACTGCGCGAGTTCCGCCGGGGCATCGGAGTTGTGGTGATGTTCGAATGCAAAACGGGTGCTGGGGACCAGATCCAGGGTGTGAACATTTTTGCCATCACACCCTGGGGGACTCCACAACGTGTGGGCGTTTCAGGGCATAAAGACTATTGGGATGCCCACCCGGGCCTGATGCAGCAATTGGGCAACAGCTACCGCATCAACAAGTGGAAGCAAGGCTAATGTTGAGGGGTGAATGAGTACCCAGAATCCCCGGCCCCCGCTGTCGAACCAATAACAGCGGATTCAACTTCAGAGCACCAAATCCCCGCTCATCAGGTTGGTCTTGGCCCGTGGGAGGGTGAATGGCCGGAAGGTGATCACTGGGATCACGAGCTGCTGGCCAATGGGGACCGCCGGAATGTGGTGGACAAGTACCGTTACTGGTTGCACGAGTCGATCGTTGCTGACTTGGACCAGCACCGTCACAATTTTCATGTGGCCATTGAAAACTGGCAGCACGATCTGAACATTGGCACGGTGGTGCGCACTGCTAACGCTTTTTTGGCCAAAGAAGTACACATTATTGGACGACGCCGGTGGAACCGCCGCGGCGCCATGGTCACCGACCGCTACCAGCATGTTCGTCATCACGCCACGGTTGAAGAGTTTGTTGAGTGGGCACACGGCGAAGGCTTGGCCGTGATTGGCATCGACATTTTTCCGGACTCGGTGCCGTTGGAAACGTACACTTTGCCTCGGGATTGTGTACTGGTCTTTGGCCAAGAGGGCCCTGGTCTGAGCCCGGAAGTTCACGCAGCCGCGGAGGCAACGCTCTCCATTGAGCAGTTTGGTTCTACCCGCTCCATCAATGCAGCCTCGGCCGCGGCCATTGCGATGCACGCCTGGATCCGCCAACACCACTTCGGTCAGAGTATCTAACCCCCCGACCTGTTTCCTCCCGCCCTGTTTCCTCCCGCCCTCGCACCTTCTCCCGCTCCCGTTCTCGAGCGTGCCTGTTTTCTCCCGCCGAGTTGGCACTTCGCGCGGGTGTTTCGCGGAAACATGCGCGCTAAGTGCCAACTCGGCAGGGGAGGAACGCCTCAAGCTGTGGATAACTCTGCGGCGGTGGGCCGAATTGGGCAAGAATTGGCCCATGCGCAAGTCCCAACTTCCCGAACACCTCCAAGGCGTGTCCTTTGCCTTGCGGGCCTCGGACAAGTCGGGCGTGAGTCGCGGCCGAACTCGAGCGAAGGACCTTATGGTGGTCTCGCGCGGAATTCGGCTCCCGACGCAGACGCAGCCCCGTGGTGCAGCAGCCGTTCGTGCCTACACCGAGCTGGACGAGTCCTCAATCCTCAGCCATGTATCAGCTGCTCGTCTCTGGGAAATGCCCCTACCGGCGAGTTTGAGCGGAGATTGGCGCCTCCATATTGCCCGCAGGGCGGTGCACTCTGTTCCGCGCCGAGCCAACACCGTCGGCCACCTTTTAACGCTCGCGGCAGGTGAAGATACAGAGGTCGACGGCGTCCGCCTCACCTCTGCGCCGCGAACCTGGCTGGACATGGCGTCGACGCAAACCACCATGGAAGACCTTGTTGTCATGGGAGATCACTTGGTGTGCAGCCATGGCCCTGAGTTCCCGGCTCCACGTGAGGCGGTGTGTTCTATAGATGACCTTCGGCAGGTTGTGGACGCGCATCCGGGAGCACGTGGAATTCGCAAAGCGCGCGAGGCCCTGAATCTGGTCCGAGTGGGGGCCGACTCCGCTCCTGAGAGCCGGATGCGACTTGCTTTGGTTCAGGCTGGTTTGCCGGAACCGGCTCTAAACCTGGTGGTGTTTGACGATTTTGGCAGGCCGATTGTTTGGCCGGACGCGGCATATCTGGAGCATCGGGTTGCTCTTCAGTACGACGGCGGGCATCACGGTGACGAGGTGCAGTACCTGCGCGACATCCGCAGGGCAGAAGCGTCCGCCGCGCACGGCTGGCTTGAGGTTCGCGTCTCGCAACATGACCTCACGGGTGAGCGGCCCGGCGTCGTACTTAAAGTGCGGCGGGCGCTCGAATCCCGTGCCGAGTTGGCACTTCGCGCGGGTGTTTCGCTCAAACATGCACGCTAAGTGCCAACTCGGCGGGAGGGGAGAGGTGGGAGGCGGGAGGGGCAGACAGAAGTGGTTACTCTCCGGTAACTTGTGACGTGTAACACGCTCAATGATGAGCCTGTACGTCCCTTGGAGGTTCAATGAAGCACCCTTCCACTCGCATCGGCGCAGCCGCTGTACTCATCGCAGCCCTCAGCCTCACGGCCGTTGGCGCGGCCAACGCAACTACCGTTTCCAGCGCGGAGTCCAGCACCGCGGTTGTAGATTCCACGACAACGGATTTCTACTCAACCCCCAGCGTGCTGCCTGCCAACAATGGGGACATTATTCGGACGCAACCATCCGTCTTCTATCTTGACCCGCTCAAAACCATCAAGGCCCAAGCCTCGGTCACCCGCATTATGTACCGAAGCACAGGCAGTCACGGCGAAGCCACTGCTGTCACCGGAACCGTTTTGGTTCCAACGGCCGCATGGCTGGGCAAAGGCCCCCGCCCGCTGGTGAGCTACGCGGCAGGAACCCAAGGACTCAACGATTCATGCGCCCCGTCGCGGCAAATGGCGGTGGGTGGAGAGTATGAAGGAACGTTCATCGCCGGCCTCCTGACGCGCGGATACAGCGTTGTTGTCACCGATTATCAGGGCCTTGGAACCGATGGAATGCACAACTACATGTCCCGCGCGTCACAGGGGCACGCAGTTTTGGATGCTGCGCGCGCGGCCAAACGCTTAGGCAGTGCGAACATTCTTCCCACGGCGCCCGTGGCGATCGCTGGATATTCGCAAGGTGGTGGTGCCTCAGCCTCAGCAGCTGAACTCGCCCCCGAGTACGCTCCAGAAATTAACCTGAAAGGCGCCTACGCCGGTGCCGTGCCAGCAGAGTTGAGTGCTGTAGCAAAGAACCTCGACGGCGGCGCTTACGGAGCGTTTTTGGGTTACGCACTGATTGGGCTCAGCGCCGACTACGGGGTGAATTTCAACAATTACCTCAACCAAGCGGGCAAGGACCGGATGGCAGCCATCGCCACCCAGTGCACCATCGCTGCTGTGGCAAACAATGCCTTTATGAACACAGCCACCATGACGGTTAGTGGGCAAAAGGTCAGCAGCCTGGTGGGGCAAGCGGAATTCAGCAGCATCATCACCGAACAAACTATTGGCAACCGGCGTGTGCCGCGTGTGCCAGTGTTGCTCTCGCACAGCGTGTTGGATGACGTGATCCCGTACAAGGTAGGTGTTGATCTTGCCAAGCGGTGGTGTGCTCAAGGGGCCAACTTGTACTTCGACACCACCGGAGGCCCGACTCACATCGGTGGCTACGTGGCGGCCGCCCCAGCAGCGTTTGCCTTCCTTGAGCAGCGCTTCGCGGGAACCCCGACCGTGAGTAACTGCTGGTTGTACTAGCGGCGACTGTACCTCTCACCCCTGATCGAGTTGGCACTTCACGCCCATCCCAAGCGGGAACGTGGGCGTGAGGTACCAACTCGGCGGAAGGAGGGGGCGTCCAAATGACGGTAACTTTCCGGTGATGTCCGCGGAAATGGCTAGGATGGGTTCTAACCGCACAGGTCTACTCCGCAAGGTCCTCTGGACCTGCTTCGCGAACATTCACAAGGAGTCAGTATGCCCATCGCAACACCGGAAATTTATGCAGAGATGATTGACCGCGCAAAGGCGGGCGGATTCGCTCTCCCGGCCGTGAACGTGACATCTTCTCAGACCCTCAACGCCACCCTGCGTGGTTTTGCCGAAGCCGAATCTGACGGCATCATCCAGGTTTCCACCGGCGGTGGCGCCTACTGGTCCGGTGCGTCTACCAAGGACATGGTTGCCGGTTCTTTGGGCTTCGCTGCTTTCGCTCGCGAAGTTGCTAAGAACTACAACGTCAACGTTGCGCTGCACACTGACCACTGCCCCAAGGACAAGCTGGACGGATTCGTTCTGCCCCTGCTCGCTGCCTCGGAAGAAGCAGTGAAGGCCGGCAAGGACCCCATCTTCAACTCTCACATGTGGGACGGTTCCGCTGAGACTTTGCAGGAGAACCTGCGCATTGGCCGCGAACTCCTGGAGCGCGCTGCTGCTGCCAAGATCATCCTCGAAGTTGAGATTGGTGCTGTTGGTGGCGAGGAAGATGGTGTGGAGAACGCCATCAATGACAAGCTTTACTCCACCGTCGAGGACGCCCTGGCAACTGTTGAAGCACTGGGTTCAGGTGAATTTGGCCGTTACATCACTGCTCTGACCTTCGGCAACGTCCACGGTGTGTACAAGCCCGGTGGCGTGAAGCTGCGCCCGGAGATCCTCAAGGACATCCAGGACCAGATTGGTGCCAAGCTTGGCAAGGATCGCCCCTTTGACCTCGTGTTCCACGGTGGTTCGGGCTCCTCGGAGAAGGAGATCGCTGATGCTGTTTCCTACGGTGTTATCAAGATGAACATCGACACTGACACCCAATACGCCTACACCCGCCCAGTAGTGGATCACATGCTCCGCAACTACGACGGCGTGCTCAAGGTAGACGGCGAAGTCGGCAACAAGAAGCTTTACGATCCCCGCGTTTGGGGCGCTTCGGCTGAGGCTGGCTTGGCTGCACGTGTGGTGGAAGCTGCTGCGCAGCTGGGCTCCACGGGCAAGACCTTCTCCTAATGTCTGACGAATTCCGTAAGCAGCTGATTGGTCCTGAACCCACCCTTCTGCCGGCTGAATCAGAGATCTACCAGCACCTAGCCTTGGGCCAGGAAGCTGTGGATCTGGTGGCTCAGTACCCTACGTCTTCGCTGCTCTGGGCCATTTTGGCTGAGGAAGCATGGGCTGAAGGGCGGACGGTGGATTCTTACGCGTACTCGCGTGTGGGGTACCACCGTGGGCTGGATTCCTTGCGCCGCAATGGTTGGCGTGGAGTGGGTCCGGTTCCGTGGTCACACGAGCCGAACCGCGGCTTCCTGCGCGCACTCTACGCGCTAGGCCGTGCCGCGGCAGCCATTGGCGAAGCTGAGGAACCGGAGCGTATTGAGAAGTTCCTCAACGATTCGGACCCGGCAGCGAAAGCAGCCATCGAGGCGCACTAAGTGATTTAATAACGACGGCGGTACTGGCCCCCAAAGGCCGGGCCGCCGTCGTTATTTCACGAGTTTTTATGGCTGCGAAAGGTTCCTTTTGGCCAAGCTTTATTTCCGTTACGGTGCCATGAACTCCGGCAAGTCCACGGGTTTGCTGCAAGCGGCGTTCAACTATGAAGAGCGCGGCCAGCGCGTCTTGCTCGCCAAGCCCGGAGTGGACACCAAGGGCGAGGACCAGATTGTGTCCCGTCTGGGTGTGACCCGGACAGTGGATTTTGTGATCCCTCAGGGCGCGGATGTGCGGGAACTGTTTGCGGCGAAGGCTGCTGGCGATGATCCGGATGCACTGCTTGAACACGTTGATGCTCCGCGCGTGGCTTGCCTGCTGGTGGATGAGGCTCAATTTTTGGATCCGGAACAAGTGGATGATCTGTTCCGAATTGCCGTGCTGGACGGCGTGCCGGTGTTGGCGTACGGAATCCGCTCAGATTTTTTGACTCGCGCGTTCCCTGGTTCGGCCCGGCTGATGGAAGTTTCGCACTCCCTTGAGGAGCTGAAAACCATCTGCCGCTGTGGCCGGAAGGCGGTATTTAATACGCGCCGGGTGGGGGACCGTTTTGTGTTCGACGGCGATCAGGTCGCCATTGATGGGGCGGAAGTTCGGTACGAGTCGCTGTGCGGGTCCTGTTACTTGCGCGAATCAGGCGGCAAGCTAGGACCCGCCAAAAACGACTAGCGAGTAACGGGGTTCAGTCCCGTGCGGGCCATGGCGTCGGCGTAAACGGAACGCATTTCTTCGAGATACTGCTCCTGACGAGCGGGGGTACCAGCGAAGGAGCGGCCACCCAAAGCACGGACCTTGTATGTTTTCAGGCCGCGGCGCCAGATGAGCTGGTTCTCGGTTTTGAGTAACAAGCCAGCCAGGCGGTTGGCTTCGGTGCCGTGAGCCACAATGACGGAGGCTCGGGGGATCAGGACCAGCAAACGCAGGAGCGGTTTGAGGCCGGCCTGGATTTGTTCGGGAGTGAGCTTGCTCTGAGGTTCGCCCGGTGTAAACCACGGGTGTACGTTCCACGGCATCACGAATTCGGGGCGCAAACCAAGCTGCCACTGCAACCCCAACATGCGGGCCACTGCGGCGTCGTCGCCGGGGGTGATGAACCCACCATCCGGGGTTTCACCGGTGCTGGAGAAAAGGCTGACAATTCGGCACTCATTGACATCGTGAATCGGGTCCACGTAGGACACTTCACTGCCGGGCTTTAGCTCGCGCAAGGAATCGGCGAGCTCGTTGACAACAGCTACATTGGGTTCGTAACGACGGTTCATTAGCTGCTCACGAATGGAGTCAAGGGCCTGGGCTGTCATATTAAGGTAGTGCCTCCAGAGGGGAAATTGGGGCACGAACGAGCTGCCAGATGGCAGGTCCCGGTCCGGGCCCCTGCCTGATCGATCACTCCAGTCTACCAACGCAAAAGGACGCCACGCCCGGGAATGCCGTGAACTCCGCTCTTGAGTGCGGAGATTCACACGATGGAGGATGATTCTTCCCATGGAAAAGAGAGAACCTTCCGCCGCTGCGCTTGAAGCATTTGACGCGATAGTTACCGAGTTAGCGGCCTCGGGGGCGGTTCTGGGCAACACCTTCGGGGCCAAGGCGATCATGCTAAACAAGAAAGCCACCGCATGCCTGAATGGCGATGCAATGTCTTTCAAATTGGGTAGGGATTCGGCCGAACATGCCTCCGCGCTGGCTTTGGAGGGGGCTTTACTGTTTGACCCCTCGGGAATGGGGCGGCCCTTTAAGGACTGGGTTGAGGTTCCGCTGGCGCACAGTGAGCAGTGGGGTGAGCTGGCTCAGTCCGCGATTGAGTTCGCCGCCGGGGCTGCCTAGCTGAGGGCTCCTGCCGGGCACTCGTCGATGCCTTTACTCCGGAGGGCTATAAGAGACGTGGCCTGGACCATCGTTGTACCGGTATCCAACCGAGAAACGAGTATAAATAACCCCGTTCACGAACTGGTCCCGGATCTCTTCGGCAAAATCAGACGCCTCAACCTGGGTTGCGAACGCTCCAAGGACAGTATTGTGCGGTGAATCGTCCTGCAACACAATCCATACACCGCCCACTGCCGCCGGCCTCTCGGTAGTTTTTCGCCTTCTCCACAGCGACATTAATTCTCCTCGGTCTTCATTCCAAAATCTGTAAAAGGCCCAGCCAAATCCGGACAACCCGCTCTATAAGTCCGCGCTTGCAAACGGTCCCGACGGCGTTACGTTGCCACAAGCCATCATTCACCTTGCCAGTTCCTTGCGAAACACCGGCGAGCCAGCTGCCGCCGTCGAACTTTTGGAAAAACACCCCAGCAATACCGTCGCGGAGAAAGCGGTCAAAAAAGTAAACAGTGGGCATCCGGAAGCGTTGCACTACCTTGTAGCGCCGTCGGAGTTTCATCTGGCCCATCGCCATCAGATCCGCGATTCCTGCAAGTAGACGGCATCTGGCGTGTGGAACGACTTTTTGATGCGAGCTTCAGGAATCATTGAACAGCATGCTCTTGGGCTCTTGGGCTCTTGGGCTCTTGGGCTCTTGGGCGGTTGGACGGTTGGACGAAAGATGGACTGTTTCGGCGACGGTTTTCAATAGCCCGAAGGCCGACCTCGGCGGCAAGAGCAGCCGAGTTCCGGATTAGCTTGTCGGATTGTCTACATAGATATTTCTCTTTAACGAAAAACTTACAGATTGAGTAATATTGCTTGACACGCCTGTCGACCCTTCGTAGGGTTACATCGTGCCATTCGGCGCGATGCCGATCAGAAGGGGTTCCCATGAAGAAATTTATTGGCAATTTGAAGGTACGTTTCGCCAAAGATGTCACCACCAGCGGCCGCTGGAACAAATACATCGTCAAGCCATAACCAAAACTAGTGACCTCAGCCCCGTTCGGAGCTCAACTAAAGTCATTCATCCATGAACTCAGGGGTGAAGGGCATTTGCTGCCGACAAAGGCGGGGCGACTGATTGTGGTCGACGCGGGCCTTGCCGCGGAAATTCTTCAGGTGAGGCCCGCGTTCCCAGCCGAGCGCACTGTATTCAAACCAGTTCCCGGCCATGACCTTCCGATTGAGACCATGAAGCGGCTCGCAAGCTTCTATTCGCTTGAACGACTGACTGAATCTTTCGGCAGGGAAGTGATGGAATTACGAAGCCCTCGCCGGGCCTTGTCGAGTGCCGCAACCATGAAGCAGCTGCTTTCGCCCGTGCTGACAGGGATAGAAGTCCGGTATGCAGCCGACATGTCCCTTGACCGGGGGGAAGCCGCGTTTATTCAAAGGCTGCGAACTGCCATCCTGGAAACAACGACGGCGGTTGTGTCTAGTGCCCTTTGGTTTTTGCAGAAGTCCGGAGGATCACTCGCGTCGAGCGACACAGTCGTTCTAGAAACGCTTCGCCTCGTTCCACCGGCATGGCTAATTCCCCGACGCCTTAGCGCAGATCATGTGGGGCTGGTCGATGAGGAACTGATTGGCCAGGAAGTGTTCATTAGCCCCTTGATAATTCACTACAGATCTTCAACGTTTGCCGACCCGGCCGAGTTCAATCCTGGGAATTGGGTTCTGACGAATCGCCGTTCCTGGCCAAGCGACTATTGCCCCTTTGGATTCGGGCGGTCTGGCTGTTGGTTCTGGAGAGAAGTACTCCTGATTGCTTCAACTATGGTCGAGTTCCTACGGCACAACTCTTCGGTGATGCTCCCGCGGTTCAAGAGCGCGGTCATTCCGGTTTCTCCCGTCCTCGCCGTCGCGGGTGTCCGCTTTCTTGGCGCATCAGCTTAGTTGAACGGTTCAATTGAAAGGAGTGCGGTCCTCAATGCGCTATGTGGCATGGTCTGAAATTGACCCATTGCGAGCATTGCAATTCTCGGCAGACGGGTTCAACGAAGCCGTAGGAGGTGGCCCCAACATCGACCAGCAGCTTGCGTCGGTGGATCTCCAAGCAAGCCTGGCTGCAATGGAGGGAAACGAAATCGTGGCAGTCACTCAGTGTGGGCGAGCCACCCAAATGTTCGCCGGAGAAACTCGAACGGTTCTTTGCAACACCGGCACGGCGGTTCGAGATGACTACCGTGGCCAAGGGGTAGGGAAGCGCCTGCTAAGCATCTTGACTTCATCTATGGACGCCCACGACGCGAAGGCAGTGTATGCGTGGGGCAAAAATGCAGGACTTTCAGGGCCGCTGTGGACGGCAGGTCCGAGTCTAATGCACCGTAAAATTGAACCCCGTTTCGAGGATGTCTCAGATTCGCAGCATCGTGTCCGGGAGTCCGATGCGGATCTGTTCTGCGATCTGCAGAATCATTTCGCCGCGCGTGTGCAAGGTGCGTTGATGCTTGATCCATTGACCTATAACTCGCTCTGTTATGCTCCCGGTTCTCGAGTCACTAACTTCTCTCTGGAAGATGAACGCGGCTACGTCGCAGTTGGATGGGGCGTCGAACATGAGGTTCTGAAGCACCTCGTGATCAGCGACGTGTTCATGGCACCTGGCCAGGACATCCAGCAAGTTGTTTCTTCCGTAGCGAAGGAACGCGGCTACGAGAGTGTGAGTGTTTTGGACTCCGGTAACTGGCCACAAGCAGCATTCGCTGGAGAGATAGGAACCTTCGTCTCCACCCTGTACAGCTACGGAACCGTTTCGGATGCAGGCCCGGACAATAATCCAGTTAGAACTCCATTTTATTTCTAAACCTGAGGAACCTCTCCGACTAAGGCGCGGGTTCCTCGACTCCGCGCGTAGTGTCTGTGCCATCGTGGCGAGGTTTCTGTTGAATTAATTCACTCGCTTCCATCACCCAGGGGACCAAAATTGCGACTAACTACCAGCTTCAGATCGTTCTTCTCAGCACGTGCAGCTCGGCGCGCGAGCCGCGCCGAAGACAAGTTTGTGATGCCATCAAACTTCAAGCGTTTGTTCCACTCCACCATCGGCGACGGTATTGGTGACGATCTTGTTCAGAACATCTTGCCGATTGTCGCTGTGGGGTTGCTGGGTGCGAGTGCATTCCAAACGAGCGTCCTCAACGCTTTAGGGCTGGCCGCTTTTCTGCTACTCGGTGTGCCCATCGGCGTGCTCGTGGACCGGTGGTCGAAGCGAAACACTCTTGTGCTGGCCAACGTTGTCCGAGCGGTGGCAGCGGTGTCCGTCCCGGTTGCCGCGTGGGGAAATGTGCTCAGCATCTGGCACCTCTTCATCGTCGCGGCGATCATCAGCACCGCGGACGTGTTTTTCACGACCGCGCAATCAGCCTTTATGCCCACATTTTTAAGTGGGAAAGATCTTGGCTTCGGATACGCGCGGATTCAAGGGATGCAGAGTGGGTTAGCGATCGTCACACCTGGACTATCCGGATTGGCGATCAGGGTCATCTCCGCGCCGGCCATGCTGGTGATAGCAGCGGTTGCTTACCTATTTTCAGCCTTTACCACCTGGCGTTTGCCACACGATCAACCCAGCCGTGACGCCGAGCCAGACAAGTTTTGGTCTGAAGCCCGGGCCGGAATGAGCTTCACACTCAAGCACCACTTGGTGCGCAGTTTGATGGTCTCCATTGCACTCGTTAACGCCGCGAGCATGTTCGGGCTGTCAGCCAAGATCGTCTATTCGCTACAAGTCCTGCACATCTCGATGCCTCAATTCATCTTCCTTGGGAGCTTCTCTGCCCTCGGCGGTCTGATCGCGGCACTAACGGCGGCCAAAGTCACTCGCGCATGCGGCGCGGGAATCACTAAAATCGCAGCCAGCCTCCTGTGCGGCCTCGCCGTCGTCGTACTCCCGTTGACACCACAACTGGGCCTAAGTCCTGTGATCTGGGTGGGAGTTTCCGGCTTCGCGTGGTCCTACTTTGTCATTCTGACCAGCTTGGCTGGAGCGGGAATCATCACGAGGCTTGTACCCACGGAGCTGATGGGCAGGGTAATGTCCACGTTTCGGCTATTCACACTGGGCATCATGCCCATCGCCAGCATCGCCGGTGGTGCCATGGCCGTTTGGACAGGCGTTACCTCTGTGTTGTGGGGTTGGGCCGTCATCGCTGCGGCGTCCGCTCTGCCAATTATTTTCTCCCCCATTCGGAACTGGAAAGAGTTCCCAGAGGAGCTCGACGTCCACGAAAAAGCGTCCCAGCTTGGCCCGGAACAGGAATCTGTTACCTCGACGTAACAGCGAGGTGACGCCCCTGACTCGTGGCCTCGATACGTTCGTTTGGAAATGTCTTGCGCGCTGCTTGGTGCTCAAGCCGATCACCCGGCCGCTGCACGTTCAAGCGGAGTTCCGCAACGAAAGTGGGAAACATGTCAGACGACAATCAGGACATCAGGCCTCCTCACCCCACTGAGGCTGGCCACACCGGAACTGCAACCCTTGAACGGGACGCAAAGCGGGACGCAGGGAAAGGCGCGCAGCCCGACCGTGGCGCCCTGAGCGCCACCAAGGAAAGCCTCGAGGACTACACCCTCCGCTTCGCCCCACGTTCTTACCGCAAGTGGGCACCCGGGATTGTGGCCACCAGCGCACTCGGTGGCATCGCGTACCTAGCCGACTTCTCCATCGGAGCCAACATCGGCATGGCTTACGGCACCACCAACGCCCTGCTGGGAATTCTGGTGGCCGCCGTCATCATCTTTGTCACCGGTTTCCCCTTGGCCTACTACGCGGCCCGCTACAACATTGACTTAGATCTCATCACCCGAGGCTCCGGCTTCGGGTATTACGGTTCGATCGTTTCCAACGTCATTTTTGCCACTTTCACCTTCATCTTCTTCGCACTTGAAGGCTCCATCATGGCCCAGGGCCTCGAGCTAGGACTGGGTGTTCCCAAGGCCCTGGGCTACGCCGTTTCAACGATCATCGTTATCCCGTTGGTGATCTACGGAATGAAGACCTTGTCCAAGCTGCAGGTCTGGACCACCCCACTGTGGCTACTGCTGATGGTTGTCCCGCTGGTCTACTTGATGGTCACCAACCCCGGCTCAGTGGAACAGTTCTTCAACTATGGCGGGACCAGTGGCAACGGTGAAGCCAACAGCGCCTCGATCATGCTCGCCGCAGGTGTGTGCCTGTCCCTAATGGCGCAGATCGCAGAACAAATTGACTACCTGCGCTTTATGCCCCCTAAGACTGCAGCCAACAGCCGTTCATGGTGGCGCGCAGTGATCATCGCCGGACCAGGCTGGGTGATCTTCGGTGCCATCAAACAAGCAATTGGCCTCTTTATTGCCGTCTACCTGATTTCCAAATTGGACCCAGCCGCTTCGGCCACAGCCAACGAACCGGTCCACCAGTTCTTGGGTGTGTACAGCGAAATGATGCCCGCATGGCTGGCCATGACCCTCGCGGTGGTTTTGGTGGTCATCTCACAAATCAAGATCAACGTCACCAACGCCTACTCCGGCTCCCTCGCCTGGACCAACAGCTTTACCCGAGTCACCAAAACCTACCCGGGCCGGATGGTTTTTGTGGTGGTCAACCTAGTGATCGCTTTGGTGCTGATGGAAGCGAACATGTTCAGCTTCCTCAACACCATTCTGGGGTTCTACGCTAACTGCGCCATGGCCTGGGTGGTCACAGTGGCCACTGACATTGCCATCAACAAGTACGTCCTCAAACTCTCGCCCAAACACCCCGAGTTCCGCCGGGGAATGCTCTACGCCGTGAACCCGGTGGGTTTTGTCTCCATGCTCCTCTCAGCCGGAATTTCCATTGCCATCTTCTTTGGCGCCTTCGGTTCAGCGGTACAGCCTTACTCGCCGATCTTCGCAGTGGGAATTGCGCTCATTGCCACCCCGGCCCTAGCCCTCATCACCAAGGGCCGCTACTACCTCCGCCGCACGGATGACGGCATAGACCTGCCAATGCTCGACGCCGATGGGAACCCCAGCGACGTCAAGCTCCTTTGCCACGTGACTGGGATAGAATTCGAGCGCCCGGACATGATGCTCTCCGCCGAACGTGGTCCGGACGGGGAGAAGCAATACATCTCCTCACTGTCCCTGTCCACAGACAAAACGCGGCGCTACGTCCTTCCAGCCCAGAAGTAGGATCCATGCATTTACTTCCCCGCGAGCAAGAGAAGCTCATGATTGTGGTTGCCGCAGATCTGGCCCGCCGGCGCCAAGCCCGCGGTCTGAAGCTGAACTTCCCGGAGTCGGTGGCGATCATCAGTTACGAGCTGATTGAAGGTGCCCGTGACGGCCGGACAGTGGCCGAGCTGATGAGCTGGGGCACCACCATTCTGACCCGCGAGGACGTAATGGAAGGCGTCCCGGAGATGATCCACGACGTCCAGATCGAAGCTACATTCCCGGACGGCACCAAGCTCGTCACCGTCCACGATCCCATTCGATAGGGCTGGCCATGATCCCAGGTGAATACATTCTCAAGTCCCAACCGATCTCAGTGAACGCGGGGCGGCAGGCGCGCGACGTCATCGTTATTAACACCGGTGACCGGCCCGTTCAAGTGGGTTCTCACTTCCACTTTGCCGAGGCGAACGCGGCGTTGTCCTTTGACCGCGAGGCCGCTCACGGCTGCCGGCTGGATATTCCGGCAGGAACTGCGGCACGCTTTGAACCGGGGGACAGCCGAACCGTCAGGCTTATTGAACTCGCCGGCAAGCGGGAAGTTCACGGCCTCAGCAATGCGGTCAACGGCCCGCTCGACGCCGGAACCGTCACCGCACGCCAGGAGGACGCCCAGTGAGTTTTGAGATTCCACGCCAGCAATACGCGGAGCTTTATGGCCCGACGGCGGGCGACTCCATCCGTCTGGCGGACACGGATTTGTTCCTCGAAATTGAGCAGGACCTTACTGTGTACGGCGAGGAAGTGGTGTTCGGCGGTGGGAAGGTCATTCGCGACGGTATGGGTCAAAACGGGCAGGTAACCCGTGATGAAGACGTCCCGGACACCGTGATCACCAACGCAGTGATCCTTGACTACACAGGCATCTACAAAGCGGACGTTGCGCTGCGGGATGGGCACATTTTCAAAATCGGTAAGGCCGGGAACCCACAGATCACTGACGGCGTGGACATTGTCATCGGTGCGAGCACTGAGATCATCGCCGGGGAGCGGAAAATTCTCACCGCCGGTGGCATCGACACGCACATTCACTTCATCTCTCCAGACCAAGTCCCCACTGCGCTGACCAGTGGTGTGACCACCATGGTGGGCGGTGGAACTGGGCCTGCCGAGGGCACCAAAGCCACCACTGTCACACCCGGAAAGTGGCACATTCAGCGAATGCTGCAAGCCGCCGAAGGGTTGCCCATCAACATCGGGCTATTCGGAAAAGGTCATGCCTCCGCGCGGGAGCCGCTTGCCGAGCAAATCCGCGCTGGGGCCATTGGGCTCAAGGTCCACGAGGATTGGGGATCCACCACCTCCTCCATTGACATATCCCTCAAAGTGGCTGACGAGTTTGACGTTCAAGTGGCCATCCATACAGACACTCTCAACGAGTGCGGATTCGTTGAAGACACCATCAACGCCATCAACGGTCGCGTCATCCACACCTTTCACACTGAGGGAGCCGGTGGCGGGCACGCCCCGGACATTATCAAAATCGCCGGGCTGCCCAACGTCCTGCCGGCCTCCACCAACCCCACTTTGCCGTACACGCGCAACACCATCGAAGAGCATCTAGACATGCTGATGGTCTGCCACCACTTGAGCCCCAACATCCCTGAGGACGTGGCGTTTGCGGACTCCCGCATCCGCGCCGAAACCATCGCCGCAGAGGACGTCCTCCAAGATCTGGGTATCTTCTCCATCACCTCCTCAGACTCCCAAGCCATGGGCCGGGTGGGCGAAGTGATCACCCGTACTTGGCAAGTTGCTGACAAGATGAAGAAGCAACGGGGAGTGTTGAAGGACCCGGAAGGCACCCAGCACGGCAGTGAAGGAAGCGACAATTTCCGGCTCAAACGCTACGTAGCGAAGTACACCATCAACGCCGCGCTGGCCCAGGGAATGGCCGATTCCATCGGTTCAGTCGAGGAAGGAAAGTTCGCTGACTTGGTGCTCTGGGACCCAGCCTTCTTTGGAGTGAAACCGGAACTAGTGATCAAGGGTGGTCAGATCGCGTACGCTCTGATGGGCGATGCGAACGCCTCCATCCCCACCCCGCAACCGCGAACCATGCGCCCCATGTTCGCCACCTTTGGCAAGGCGCTTCAAAAGTCCTCCATCACCTTCCTGTCAAAGGCCGCAATCGAGGCTGGAGTGCCTGAGGAACTAGGTCTGGAAAAAGTTATCCGGCCAGTATCCGGCATCCGGTCCCTAAGTAAAGCGGACTTGAAGTACAACAACGCCACCCCGGACATCCAAGTAGACCCGGAAACCTACAAAGTGTCAGTGGACGGTGAGGACGTCACCTGCGAACCCTCCGATGTACTGCCCATGGCGCAGCGGTACTTCCTCTTCTAACCACCACCGGAGTCTGACGTGATCATCGAGAAAATACTGGGCAATGTGCACGATCTGCCGCCCGAACAAGTTGCCAGCTACGCTGGGCTGCACCGCGAAAAGGTGGTGCTTCCCAGCAACCAGCTGGTCAAACGCATTCAACGTGTCACCACCGATCACGGCAAGGAGATTGGTATTCGCTTGCCCTCCGGCTCCGGAGATCTGCGCGATGGCGACATCTTGCACGTCGCCGAGTCCAATCTGATTGTGGTCTCAGTTCTGCCTACCGACGTTCTGGTGATCGCGCCACGGACCATTCACGAAATGGGCGTTGTGGCCCACTCCCTGGGTAACCGGCACCTCCAAGCCCAGTTCTTCGACGCTTCCTCCGAATACGGAGCAGAGGTGATGGTGTGCGCCTACGACCACACTGTGGAGGACTATCTTAAGCACGTTGAGGTGCCTTACAACCGTCAAGAACGCGTGATGCCCGTACCGTTCCGCCATGCAGAACACAGCCACTAGCTATCAGCTGGCGTTCCAGCAGCTGACAGATTCGGCCTTGCCAACGGGGGCGTTTGCGCACTCGCTGGGGTTCGAGGGGTACGTCGAGCGCGAACTAATCAGCGACGAACGCTCCTTTAGGGTGTGGCTTTCCGCCTTTATTTCGCAGCAGCTGAGCTATTCTGACGGCCTGGCTATTCGGTTGTTCTACCAGGGGACGGCGGTGGAAGAGCTGGATACTCTGCTCAGCGCGTCCCTGTTGCCCCGCCAGATTCGCCAAGCCAGTATCAAAATGGGAACCCGTCTGTTGGAGATCGGCGCCGAAGTATTCGCGTCGGCCGAGCTGGCACGGTACCGAAACCTAGTGACCACCGGCCGCGCCGCAGGGCACCAACCCTTGGCGTTCGCCGTCGTCGCCCGTTCCCTCGGTGTCCCACTTGCCGAAGCGCTAGCCGCTTACCTTTTTGCCGCAGTGACGTCGCTGACCCAGAACGCCGTCCGCGCCATTCCGCTGGGGCAAAACGCAGGGCAGCGGCTACTCCGGTCCGCGTCCGACGACGTTGCTACCGCCGTCGAGAAGGTTATGCACCTGACGCTGGACGACTTCGGCGCGGTCAGCCCCGGCCTGGAAATTTCGCAAATGAGGCACGAATTTCAACGTGCTCGAATGTTTATGAGTTAGTAGGAGACCATCATGAGTGAGCCCATCAAAATCGGCATTGGCGGCCCCGTAGGCGCCGGAAAAACCCAGCTTGTGGAGCGCCTCACCCGGCACATGAGCGGGGAAATTTCCATGGCGGCCATTACCAACGACATCTACACCATTGAGGATGCCAAGATTCTGGCCGCCAACGGCATTCTTCCCGAGGACCGAATCATTGGGGTGGAAACCGGCGGCTGCCCGCACACTGCCATCCGCGAGGACACCTCCATGAACACGGCGGCTATCGAAGAACTCAAAGCCCGACACCCGGACCTTCAGGTGATTTTTGTGGAATCCGGCGGGGACAACCTCTCCGCCACGTTTAGCCCCGAACTGGTGGATTTCTCTATCTACATCATTGACGTGGCGCAGGGGGAGAAAATCCCTCGCAAAGCTGGCCAAGGAATGATCAAGTCGGATCTGTTTATCATCAACAAAACGGACCTCGCACCACACGTTGGCGCAGACCTTTCAGTCATGGAACGGGACTCGCGTGAATTCCGTGGAGCTAAGCCGTTCTGCTTCACCAACCTCAAAACTGACGAGGGCCTTGACGCGGTGATCGAATGGGTGCGTCGGGATGTGCTGATGCTTGACCTCGCATCTTGACGGTGGTTGCGCCTCGGGGTGAGCTTGAGCTTGTGATCAGTGAACGGAGCGGGAAATCCGTCGCTTCTCGGCAATTTCACAAGGGTGCGCTTCGGATTTTACGGCCGCATTACTTGGATGGTTCGGGGCAGGTTTGTTATGTGATGGTCAACCCTGGCGGGGCCTATTTGGGGGCTGACCTTTACGTGATTGACGTGGAGGTGGAGGGCGGCGCTGATTTACTGTTGACCACACAATCGGCCACAAAAATTTACCGGACGCCGGATTCCTTTGCCGAGCAGCGAATGCGAATTCAGCTCGGTGAGCGCGCCAAACTGGAGCTGATGCCGGACCAGCTTATTGCGTATCGGGAGGCCAGCTACCGGCAGGATACGCACATTACTGTCCGGCCGTCGTCGTGCCTGGTGATGGCCGAAATCGTCACGCCAGGGTGGTCGCCGGATGGCGCCACGTTCCGTTATGAGGAGCTGCGGCTCCGCACCGAAATCTATGTTGAAACCGAGGCCGGCAGCGATCTTCTGGCCCTCGACAACCTGCTGATCCGGCCCCCATTGGCTGACGTTACAGGCCTTGGATTTATGGAGGGGTTCAGCCATGTGGGCTCGCTGTTAGTGGTGGACTCGCGCGTGGATCAGGCGCTCGCCGATGAGCTGCACACGCTGGCCTCAGCACACCAGGCCCACACCGGCCTTTCCCTGACTCGAACTATTGCCGGCAGCACCGGATTAGTGATGCGTGCGCTCTCCAATAGCACCGAGGAACTTCAGCGATTATTAGGGGATTGCAGCGCTCTTCTTCGCAATCGATGGTCTGGCCAAGGGCCGGTGAACTTGCGGAAATACTGAACGGTACTTGGCGCCCCGCTACTCCAGGCCCATGGCTCGGCGGACTTCTGAGACCACCTCGTGCATGGCTTCTTCGGCCTTGTTGGTGTCCCCGGAGGCGATGGCTGACGCAACGTCCTCGTGCGCTTGGAGCGCCGTCTCACGAGGATGAAACGGCATCAGGCCTTGCCGGGTTCGGCTGGTGAGGACTTCTTCCACCATCTGATCTAGAGCAGCGAACATTTCGTTACCGCTGGCTCGCAGCAACAGCCGGTGAAATGCGACGTCGGCACCCAGAAATGCTTCAAGGTCACCTGCTTCGCCGAGGCGCCGCAGCTCTGCTGCCAGCGCTGAAAGGTCGCCGCGTTGGGAATGTGAGGCGCGGCGTGCGGCGGCTGCCGCGGCAATGGGTTCAACGGCGATCCGCAGCTCTGTCAGTGAGGCGTATTGTGCTTCGCGACGGCTCGATGCGAGCCGCCAGTGTACGAGTTTGGGGTCAAAAACGTTCCACTGCTCAGGGGACTGAACCACAATGCCCACACGCCGGCGAGAGTAGACCAGATTCATCGATTCCAGAACGTGGGTGGTGTCCCGGGCGATGGTGCGGGAAACACCAAATTCTTGCTGAAGATCATCCAGCGTGAGTCGGGTCCCCGGGGCTAGTTGGCCTGAGGCAATGGACTCGCCCAAGGTGTCCAGCATGCGTTGATGAAGGCCGCTGCCCTCTGGTGTTGTCGCCTCTGGTGTTGCCGTCGTCATTGATGCCCCTACCGCCCCTGATTTCCTTCAGTAGTCTAGGCCAAAATCATCAAAAGTATGACTAAAGCCACATAAAGTACTACCAATTCGGCTCTAATGGTGCTATCTTTTTGTTTCGGACCTCTTGCATCCCGCTTCAGGTCTGAGCTTCGTGAGAAGCCAACGACGTCTTCCTGCGGAGGTAGGGCAATGAAGTCATCTGCAATCCATGTGGTCGTTATGGGCGTTGCCGGCGCAGGCAAGTCAACGATCGCTGAAGCGCTTTCCCAAGAATTGGGCTGGGACATGGCCGAGGCCGATCAGTTCCACCCCGCTGAGAACATCAACAAGATGGAATCCGGCACCCCACTGACAGACGAGGACCGCTGGCCGTGGCTGCGTAGCATTCGTGACTGGATGAGCACCGAGGCGAAGGCCGGGAAAAATACCGTCCTGACCTGCTCTGCCTTGAAGCACACCTACCGAGAATTGCTCTCTGAAGCCGAAGGCACAGTGGTGTTTGTTCACCTCGACGGTTCACCAGAGCTGCTGCGCGAACGGATGGGTGGGCGTGAAGGTCACTTTATGCCGCCCACACTTCTGCCAAGCCAATTGGCCACCCTCGAACCGCTCACCGAGGCCGAACTGGCCCAAGGCAGTGTCCGTCTGGACATCTCCCAGAAGCCGGAAGCGATCGTCAGTGCCGTCGTCGAACGTCTGAATCTTTCCGCGGCCTAAAGCCGCTTTGCATCACCCACGAATCTGTTTCAAAGGAGAATCATGACCATCGAAGGATGGACTCAAACCCTGGGCGCTGGACCCTTGATGCTGATCGCTGCGGCGGCCATCATCGTCTTGCTGGTCCTCATCATCCGTTTCCGGGTGCACGCACTACTTGCTCTTATTACCGTCAGCCTTGGCACGGCGTTCGCTACCGGAATCCCAGCGGACAAAGTTGTCAGTGTTCTAGTCAGCGGCTTCGGAACCACACTGGGTACTGTTGCCCTGCTGGTGGGTCTTGGCGTGATGCTGGGCCGGATTGTTGAAACCTCTGGCGGCGCCAAAGTTCTGGCCGACTACCTTATTGGTGTGTTCGGTGAAAAGCGGGCGCCCTTCGCTTTGGGTCTTGCCTCGCTGATCTTCGGCTTCCCCATCTTCTTCGACGCCGGGTTGGTAGTGATGCTCCCCGTGGTCTTCGCTGTGGCTCATCGCCTTGGGGGCGGTGTGCTCCGCTACGGCTTGCCCGCCGTTGGTGCTTTTTCCGTGATGCACGTGTTTTTGCCGCCGCACCCGGGGCCCGTTTCTGCCTCCGCAATTCTGGGCGCCAACGTTGGACTGGTAGTTATTGTGGGCCTGATCGCCGCGATTCCCACCTGGTACCTAACCTGCTACTTGTACGGTCTGTGGACCGGGCGCCGTTTGGTGCTGCCCGTTCCGGAAATTCTGGGACAGGCATCTGAAGAAGCCGAATCCAACCCTCCGCGCTTCAGCACCGTGGTGAGTGTCCTGCTGTTGCCTTTGGTTTTGATCTTCCTCAACACCGGGCTGAACACCTTGGCGTCCTCCCACGTTCTGCCTGATTCGGTCAAAGGCCAGGAATGGTTTCAGATCCTCCGCGCACTAGGTGACACCCCGGTTGCCTTGCTGATCTCGGTTTTTGTCGCTGTGCTGGTTCTTGGTGTTCGCCGCGGTTTGCACGGTGAGCGGCTCGAGCGCCTCTTGGAATCCTCATTGGGCCCGGTCTGCTCGGTTATTTTGATTACCGGTGCCGGTGGAATGTTCGGTGCTGTTCTGCGTACTTCCGGTATTGGCCAGGCTCTGGCTGATGTCCTTGGTGATGCTGGTATTCCGCTGATTTTGGCCGGTTTCCTGATCTCCTCGATCCTGCGTATTGCACAGGGTTCGGCAACCGTTGCATTAACTACCACCGCTGGTTTGATTGCCCCGGCAGTTGCTACCGCCGGATTCGATGGCATGCAGCTGGCCGCCCTGGTTATTGCTGTTGCCGCCGGATCTGTTGTTGCGTCACACGTGAACGACGCCGGCTTCTGGATGGTTGGCCGCTTCTTTGGAATGGACGTCAAAACCACACTGAAGACGTGGACTGTAATGGAAACCCTGATCGGTGTGATGGGCTTCGCCATTGCAGCTTTGGTGTTTGTTCTTGCAGGTCTGGGCGGATAAGCACCTGGCGCGACTGCCTTGAACGGATAGGGCCCGCTAAGGTGATGTGGGCCCTATCCGCTAAACTTGCTAGGTAAGAGCCCCTAGCCTCTTGCATCGGTACACGCAGCAGCGTGAGCGCCGGCGGACATGGGGGCGTTTTTATGTACGGCGCTGATCTGCAGCCAGCTGACTGTGGTTCGGCCCGTGAATCTGGGGGAGGATCCCATGCCAGCTATCGTGATCGTTGGAGCCCAATGGGGCGACGAAGGAAAAGGCAAGGCTACTGACCTGCTCGGCGGCCGTGTTGACTACGTGGTCAAACCAAACGGTGGAAACAACGCCGGGCATACCGTCGTCGTAGGCGGCGAGAAGTACGAGCTCAAGCTCCTTCCTGCCGGTATCCTCAGCCCCAACGCGGTGCCCATCATTGGCAACGGTTGTGTAGTGAACCTCGAGGCGCTCTTTGAAGAAATCGATGGGCTGCAGGCCCGTGGCGCTGACACTTCTAAGCTGCGCGTCTCGGCTAACGCCCACTTGGTTGCTCCGTACCACCAGACGCTGGACAAGGTGACCGAACGCTTCCTCGGCAAGCGCGCCATCGGCACCACGGGCCGTGGCATTGGCCCCGCCTACATGGACAAGGTGGCCCGCTTGGGTATCCGTGTTCAGGACGTTTTTGACGAGTCCATCCTGCGCCAAAAGGTTGAAGGCTCTCTCAAGCAAAAGAACGAACTCCTGGTCAAGGTGTACAACCGCCGGGACATTGATGTCGAAGAGATTGTGGAATACTTCCTCAGCTTCGCGGACCGACTGCGCCCCTTGGTCATTGACAGCACCTATGTACTCAACAAGGCACTGGACGAGGGCAAGGTTGTGTTGATGGAAGGCGGGCAGGCCACATTCCTGGACGTTGACCACGGCACCTACCCGTTCGTCACCTCCTCGAACCCCACCGCCGGTGGCGCGTCGGTTGGCTCGGGCATCGGCCCCACCCGCATCTCCCGCTCGATCGGCATCATCAAGGCTTACACCACTCGTGTTGGCGCCGGCCCGTTCCCCACGGAGCTATTTGACGAGATGGGCTTGTACCTGCAGAAGACCGGTGGCGAATTCGGTGTGAACACCGGCCGCCCGCGCCGCTGTGGTTGGTACGACGCCGTGCTGGCGCGCCACGCGTCGCGCGTGAACGGTTTCACGGACTACTTCGTGACCAAGCTGGACGTGCTCACCGGTATTAAGCAGATCCCCGTGTGCGTGGCCTACGACGTTGACGGTGTGCGCCACGACGAAATGCCGATGACGCAGACCGAGTTCCACCATGCCAAGCCGATCTTTGAATACTTTGATGGCTGGACCGAGGACATTACGGGGGCCCGCACTCTCGAGGATCTACCCGAGAATGCTCGCAACTATGTGCTGGCTCTCGAGAAGCTCTCCGGAACCCGCTTCTCCGCAATCGGTGTGGGACCGGACCGCGACCAGACCATTGTGGTTCACGACCTCATCAACGACTAGCACAGACCCTTATCAAACCTTCTGTAGCCACTTGGCTGCGGAGGGTTTGACGTAGACGTGGTGGAATACTCCCTAGTGGCTCGCTGTTTGACCAGCTATGAAGGCAATTACTTACAGCAAATACGGAAACCCTGACGTTCTTGAACTCACAGAGCAGCCACTTCCCAAAGTTGGGCCTGGAATGGTTCTGGTAAAGGTCAAAGCCGCCTCGGTCAACCCAGTGGACTGGAAGATCATGGCCGGATACCTTGACCCGCTGATGGACATCCAGTTCCCTGCAATCCCCGGCTGGGACGTGGCAGGCGTGGTGGAATCGGTAGGTATTGACGCCCCCAACTTCAAGCCCGGCCAGGAAGTAATCTCCTATGGACGCAAGGACTTTGTCCAAGGCGGTAGCTTTGCCGAATACATTGCCTTGCCCGAGCGGCTCCTTGCCCCCAAGCCCACAACTCTGGACTGGAACGAATCCGCCGGCCTCCCACTTGCAGGGCTAACCGCCTTCCAAGTCCTTCGCCGATTAGGTTTGAAATCCGGAGAAACCTTACTGATTCATGGCGGCGCGGGTGGCGTTGGATCGCTCGGCATCCAAATTGCCAAGGCCATGGGCGCCCACGTGATTGCAACCGCGTCGGAAAAGAACCACGGCTACCTGCGCGAACTCGGTGCCGAGCCTGTCACTTACGGTGAAGGCCTCGCCGAACGTGTGCGTGCACTCAGCCCCAACGGCGCCGACGTTGTTGCGGACTTCGCTGGTGGAAACCTCGAAGCGACGCTCGCCGTGTTGGTCCAGGGTGGACGCCATGCCTCGATTGCCGATGCCGAGGTGGAAGCCCACGGCGGCACCTGGATGTGGGTCAATCCGGTGGGCTCAGATCTGGAGGAACTCGTCACGATGGTTGATGAACTCGGGCTACGCCTAGAAGTAGCCAAGTCCTTCCCGCTCGATCAGGCAGCAGACGCTTTTCGACTGAACATGGACGGTCACACTCGGGGCAAGATCATTCTGACTGTCGACGCCGAATAGGACCGCACCGTAGGACTCCAGTACGCGCGGCGCCGGTAACTGCCCCACGTGGGTGAGGAACCGGCGTCGTGCTGTGCTTGTTGAAGCACTAGCGCCAAAACCGTCAGATCATGGAGGTAGCCTTTCCCTATGGCACATCAAAATGACCCAGCAGTTATCCAACGGCTTATGCGCACCAAGGGGCGTTGGGCAATCGTTGGGTTGAGCAACAACGAATGGCGGGCGGCATACGACGTCTCCTTAACTGTGCGGGACAAGCTGGGCATGGACATCATTCCCATCAACCAGGCAGGCGTAGACGTTCACGGGGAGAAGGGTTACAAAGCCCTCGCTGACATTCCCGCTGACCAGCAACCCATCGACGTCGTTGAGTGTTTTGTGAACTCCCAACGAGTGGGAGCTGTGGTGGACCAAGCAATCGCCGTGGGTGCAAAAGCAGTTTGGTTGCAGCTCGGTGTTATTGATGAGGACGCAGCCCAGCGAGCCAAGGACGCCGGTCTGGACGTAGTGATGGACGAATGCCCGGATAGGGTTATCCACCGCACTGGCCTCTAGGAACAGTCTATGGACGCTGCCGCGCTCCGAGCCTTCTGCCTGACTCTGCCGGGCGCTTTTGAGGACTACCCCTTTGGGCCAGAGACTGCCGTATATAAGGTGGGCGCCGCCGTTGACGGGGACAAGCACCCGCCAAAAGTTTTTGCCCTCAGCGCGTTGCGGGCCTCACCGTTGAGTGTGAGCCTCAAATGCGAACCCGTGCTTGCGCAGCAATTGCGGCAAGCTCATCCGCAGATCACCGGCGCGTTCCACCTGAACAAAAAACACTGGAATGGTGTGATCTTAGACGGTCTCCCGGACGCCATGATTCGGGACATGGTAGAAGATTCTTATGACTTGGTGGTGGCGTCTCTACCACGCCGCCAGCGTGAACAACTCGGCTGGAGCCGTTTGAGCCGTTAGATTGGCATTGACCGGTATTGAATTGACCCACATCTCAACTGACCACGGCCACAAGCTGAGCGGGAGCGATCATGTTGAACCAAAAAACCCTTGACGATCTTTGGAATTTTTCCGATCCGGCCGCCTCCGAGGAACACTTCCGGCAGGCGCTCACAAGCACAGAATACGACGACGGCGAGCGGGCCGAGCTTGCTACGCAGCTAGGGCGCGCCATCGGGTTGCAAGGCCGCTACGAAGAAGCGGACATGTACCTGGACTCAATCGAGGGCGCCGAGGAAGATCCGACGATCGGCGTGCGGATCTTGCTGGAACGGGGCAGGGTTCTGAACTCCTCCGGTCAGGCCGCAATGGCAGTTCCCTTGTTTGAACAGGCTGCCGAACTGGGCGATCACCTCGGCGAAGAATTCTTGGCCGTGGACGCGCTCCATATGCTCGCGATTGCCGATGCCGAGCACTGCGAGTTGTGGACCCGCAGTGCCATTGAGTACGCCTCCACTGTGACTGACCAGCAGACCAAGCGCTGGCTGATTGTTTTGCACAACAACCTTGGCTGGCATCTTAGCGACGGCAAAGAGTTCACCAAGGCGCTCGTGGAATTTCAGCTTGCAGAGCAATGGGCACAACGGCTCGGCACACCCAAACAGCAAGAGCTGGCCGCTGCGGCAGTGGCACAGTGTGCGGAGGCGGTAGATCACGCCTAGACCGCTGGTGGTCTTACCCGGTTTTGGGATGCGTTTGGGCCAACGACTGTTAGGCCAGTAGTGCAGCTACCTCTGCCAACTCTTCGCGAGATGAGACGTCCAATTTGATAAACAAGCGATAGAGGTGCCCTTCTACGGTGCGCAAGGAGACGTTCAGGAGGTCTGCGATATCCCGGTTTCCATGACCGGCGCGGACCAGATCGGTGATTTGTTTCTCGCGTGCAGTAAGTTTCGGGATGTCGGTGTTGGTAAACCACGGAGAATCGACGTCTGGGATTTCGTTGCGCATGGCCACAAGGCGCTGAGTTGCACGGCGAGCCCGTTCTGATCGTTTGGCTGCGTCAAATGCTGAAATGGCCATGGACTGGAGTTCTGCTGCTAGCAAGACGTAGCCACGTTCGTGGGCGTGCACGGCAGCCTCCTCCAAATTCGTGCCGCTTTTGCTGGCAACAGCGGAGGCGAAGGTCCGGAAGAGGCTCGCTCGCCGTCCTTCCATGGATTCAGCTAATTCCACAAAGCGCGGCAGCGATTCCGTGTGACGCAGCCGAATTAGAAGTTCGTGAATGGTTAGTTCAACGCTGCGCAAACCTAGTTCGCGTGACCGTTTGGCCAGTGTTTGTAGTTGTAGCGAGGCATCAAATGTGGATGTCAGAAGGCTCTCCGCGGCCACTGACATCGCTTGGGCTTCGAGTTCGCGCACCACACCAGAGCGACGGTGGTACTGCTCCAGTTCATCAAGGTGGGAGCGTGCAGCTTCATGTTGACCGCTCGCAGCCTGTGAGTAGGCTAGGTGGCTCAGAGCGGTGCCAAGCATCTGCTAGGGATCGTAACCCCTTAAGGAAGCGGCAGCTGCGGTCAGCTCTTCAGCTGCTTCAGCGAGTCGTCCCTCGTGGATAAACGCAATACCAATTCCTAGGTGCTTGAGACCACCGATTGGTAGCTCGATGCTGTAATTTTCGGGTTCTTCCCTATGAAGCAAGTGCCGCGCAGAGGCAAAATCACCCTCATTGAGGAAATTCACGGCTGATCTAGTGAGTATGTAGATCGCAGTGTGGGGACTTACGTGCCTTTGGCGCCCGATCGCCGCTAAAGCCGCTCTGGCCATGCCTGAGGCCGCAAGGACGTCTCCGGTTTCGGAGAGAATTTCGGACAAACTCACGGAGGCCATAGCCTCAGCCACTGGACTAAGGTCGGCCGGGGCAGCCAGAAGCTTCTCGAACGATTCTCTGGCTGCGTCTAGGTGGCCAAGGCTAAGATGAGCCATCGCCAGAACAATGCGCGATGCTTGGGCTATACCTGAGTTTGACTCTGCAGCCTCCGGGAAGCGGTCAAAATACAGGCGTTCTACGCGTTCAAGTTTCTCCTCGCCGTCTTTGGACGGTAATTGGGCGTGCAAGGTAGCGGTCAACGCGCGCAGACCATCAACGGCACTTGTAGCGATCTCAAGGGCGGCTATGCCCAACTGCTCTGCCTGGAGATAATCGTTGTGGTAGACCAACGCCTGTGCCTGTTCGGCGAGGGCCGCAGCCCTCAGCGGACCGTCTACCGCAGCCGTGGCAATGCGTAACGCATCGTCGCTGTACAACTCATGGTTGGCCATTCTGGCGGCGATGATGAGTTTTTGGTCGGATGGGAGTATGCCGCAGTCGAGCCCCCATGTGACGTCGCGAATTTTGCCCTTGAAATCTTTGGTTTTCCATGGATCGTAAACTTGGGCGAGTTCGTGACGGTAGCTCTGCGAGCGTCCAATCGGGACTAGCTGGCGAATCATGCCACTGTGTGCCCTATTCGCCATTTGGACGATGGGTTCCCCCGAAGCATCGATCTTTAATTGCCCAGATTCTTGAAGTGCGTCTAATGCTGCGCTGTTGACCAACTTGTTGAGGTCGCACAAGCGGACGCGGCCAGCAAGGGCAACCAGTTCAATGATTTTGCGTTCAGCCGGATTCATTGCGGCCAGGTCCGCATTAATGATTTCCGTTAGTTCCCCGCCGTAGCGTCCGGTTGGATGATCTAGAACCCACCAGCCGTCGTCACAACGTAGCGATCCCTCCTCAAGCGCGCCGGCAACCAGGCCACTCAGAGCCATTGCGCTTCCACCGGCTCGGCGCAGTAAGTAGTTCCCAGCACCGTGAGAGAGCCGCCCCCCAGTCATGCTCAGAATGAGATCGAAACCCTCATTCTGAGTCAGTGGGCCTACTTGGAAACGAGTGAGCAGACCATCGCGCCATAGCTGGGTCAGAGCTGTTTCTCGACTGAGGTTTCGTTGAGCCATGATCACTTGGCAATTGCCAGCCAGTACGGCCTGGGCGATGACTGCGCTGCTCTCTTGGTCGACGAGAGATGCGTTATCAATGACGATCAGAGTGCGACGGCCTTGGTGGGCTGTTTCCCGGATCCTGCCCATGATCGTGGCTAAGGCTTCGTGGAACGTTATGGCGCTGCCTTCTCCGTGACCAATGATTGCAGCGACGGTCCCAAATGGTAGGGGAGTCAATGATCGGCTGGGGAAGAGCTGAATGACTTCGTACTCGGCAGCCAGAATAGTCCGTAGCGCGTTGAGTACACGAGTCTTTCCAAAGCCGGTGTCGCCAACCAGTAAAGCGCCGTAGGTTTTGCCCGCGCGCACATGGCTGAGAAGTTCACCTACCAAGGCACTTCTAGTCACCGAGACCCCCAAGTCTTCTAGCTATCAACCATAGGGAGTCCGCGACGGAAACGTCAGGAAATAGAACTGGCTATGTGATATCTAGAGGCATTTTACGGCACGCAGATGGGAGGCAGAGCAAACGGTTGACGGTAGGCCTCGTTTGAGTGTCGGTTGAGGTTTTCCTCTGGCAATTGACCGGGGAAAAGACCATGATGACAATCGGCATGTGATGCCCGTTACATGTTGTTAATGAAAGAATGTGATTGAAACTCCCTTGAAATGTTGCGTTTCGAGCATTCTTGGTGTTGTATATCACACAGGCGGTGGCGTCGTTTTGACTCCCCAAATGCGAGGGCGGACCGTTCTTACGCCCCCAAAAGCTCTCATCAGTCATCGGAAGGTAACGATATGAAAATCCAGAGTCAGCCGGTTGCACGGCGTGGATTCCTTCGCGGCGCACTAGCCACCGCAGCTTTGATCCCGGTAGGAGGTGCACTCGCATCTTGCGCTGGTGGAGGAGGCACCACCACAAGCGGCCCTACGGGTGCCGTATCCGATACCAACCCCTTTGGTATGGCAGACAAGTCCACCGTTGATGCAGTCATCTTCAAGGGTGGCTACGGTATTGACTACGTAGACTTTGCAGGCAAGGGCCTCGAGAAGGCTCAGGCCGGTTCCACGGCAAAGATCTCCCCCTCAACGGACATCTCCCAGGAACTGCAGCCGCGTTTTGCCGGTGGAAACCCGCCGGACTTGATCGATAACTCCGGTGCAAAGTCCATTGGGTTCAACACGATCCTGCCGCAGCTCGAAGACTTGACCAGCGTTATTGAGGCCAAGAACCTTGAAGGCACGGTCATCAAGGACACCCTTTACGACGGCGTTTTGGCTCCGGGAACCTTCGACGGCAAGCTCGCTGCCATCAACTACGTGTTGACCGTATACGCAGTGTGGTACTCCTCATCCTTGTTTGAAGCTAACGGTTGGACCCCGCCCAAGACGTGGGACGAGGCCTTCGAGCTCGGCGAAAAGGCTAAGGCCAAGGGCAAGTACTTGTTCGTCTGGGGTAAGGAAGCTGCCACGTACTACCAGGAAATGGCTATTGCCTCCGCTATCAAGGAAGGCGGCGACGAAGTTCGTCTCGCCTTGGACAACTTGAAGGAAGGCTGCTGGTCCCTCCCGGCAGTTCAGTCCGTATTCACAGCACTGGAAAAGCACGTTAAGGCCGGTCACTTCAAGCCCGGTGGCTCGGGTACCGCTTTCACCGCAGCCCAGGCACAGTGGAGCAACGCTCAGGAAGCTCTGCTCTACCCGTCCGGTTCGTGGATTGAAAACGAGATGAAGGACCAGACCAAGGCTGGCTTCAAGATGATGGGTATGCCGGCACCTTCGGTCTCCGCTAACGGCAAGCTTTCTCAGGCTGGTTTGCACTCGACCGCTGGTGAGCCATTCGTGGTTCCGTCCCAGGGTAAGAACGTTGCCGGTGGTAAGGAACTGCTGCGTGTGATGCTCTCCAAGGATGCAGCCACCAACTTCGCCAAGACCAAACTGGCCCCAACCATTGTCAAGGACACCGTTCCGGCTGATGGCTTCGGTTCCACTGCCCTGGTCTCCCAGACCACGCTTCTTGACGAAGCGGGCAAGGACATCTTTACGTGGGGCTTTGTTGACCTTTACGGCACCAACAAGGACCAACTGGTTGTCTGGAACACGTTCCTCGACGGTAAGTCTGACGTTGCTACCTTGACCAAGGCTCTGCAGTCCATCACGGACAAGGTTCGTAACGACAGCTCGGTGACAAAGATTGAAGTGAAGTGACACTACCCGCATTAAAGACGCAGTTGGACGGTGGCAGCACGCCTGCCGCCGTCCGGCCGCGCCGGAAGAAACTCACTTGGGACCGCGTGAGCTTTATGGCCGTCTTCCTTGGCGTGCCGCTAGTGATTTACCTGGTCTTTGTGATCTCTCCGTTCGTTCAGGCTTTCTACTATTCGTTGACAGACTGGTCCGGCTTCTCGCCCAAAAGCAACTTTGTAGGGCTTGAGAACTATCGCCGAATATTCAGCGACGACATCTTTATGAAGGCGCTGGGCAACAACCTTCTCCTGCTTTTGGTTTTGCCAATCGTCACGATCGTTTTGAGCCTCGTTTTCGCCACACTTGTAACAGTGGGCGGCAGCAGCAAAGGGCAAGTCAAAGGCCTCAAAGGATCTAGCTTTTACCGTGTGGTCTCGTTCTTCCCCTACACAATCCCGGCAATCGCCATCGGTATTATGTGGGGCCAGATCTATGATCCCTCAGGCGGTCTCCTTAACGGCATCTTGACCTCCCTGGGCATGGGTGGATTCAAGGACTTTGCCTGGCTGGGTAACCCTGAAACCGCCATGGGTGCCTCCATGTTTGTGATTGTATGGGGATTTGTTGGCTTCTACATGGTGTTGTTTATTGCTGGTATCAAGGGCATCCCCGCTGAGCTATTTGAAGCGGCCCGCATTGATGGTGCAGGGCGGTTCCGCACCGCGGTTTCCATCACCATCCCGATGATCCGAGACAACATCCAGACGGCCTACATATACATGGGCATCTTGGCTTTGGATGCGTTCGTTTACATGGCAGCGTTGTTCCCCAATGCTGGCGGTCCGGATAACACCACCTTGGTGATGGCACAGCAATTGTTCTTCACGGCCTTTAACAAGGGCCAGTTCGGTCTTGCCACTGCCATGGGTGTAGTTCTCGCAATTGCCACCCTGATCTTCTCCGCGATCGTGTTCCTTGTGAACCGGTTGACGGGCGGTACTGAGGACGTGTCTTCATGACAATGACTAAAACTTCTGGACGCCGTAGCGCTCCGGCAAACTTTGAACACCGCAAGGTTGAATCCACCCCGGGGGACAAAGCTGTTGCTTCTGTTTCCCACGTAGTGTTGGTCATTTGGTCAGCGATCGTGATTCTGCCGCTCTTGTGGACCATCATGTCCTCGTTCAAGAGCTCCTCGGAGATCTTTGCCTCACCGTTCTCACTGCCAACAGTGTGGCGGTTCGATAACTACGCGAAGGCGTGGACTGAGGCCGGAATCGGCAGCTACTTCCTGAACTCAGTGATCGTGGTTGGTTCGGCATTGGTTTTGGTGATGCTGCTCGGAGCCATGTGTGCCTACGTTTTGGCTCGCTTTGTGTTCCCGGGCAGCCGCGCCATCTACTACTTGATGCTTGCTGGCCTGACCTTCCCGCCGTTCCTAGCCATGGTGCCGTTGTTCGGTATTTTGCGCAGCATGGGATTGTTGAACAACTTGTTCGGTTTGATCCTCACCTATGTGGGCTTCGCTTTGCCGTTCACCGTGTTTTTCTTGTTCTCCTTCTTCAAGTCCTTGCCGCACGAGATCACCGAAGCAGCATCTTTGGATGGTGCAGGTGACTGGCGGACGTTCTTCCAAATCATGTTGCCCATGGCTAAGCCTGGCTTGGCGTCTGTGGCGATCTTCAATTTCTTGGGTTTGTGGAACCAGTTCCTCATTCCGGTTGCTTTGAACGCCGGTGGCCCCAAGGTGCTTTCGCAAGGCCTCGCGTCCTTCGCAAGCCAGATGGGTTACGCGGTGGACTTTGGTGCGTTGTTCGCGGCAGTGACAGTAACTGTCCTCCCGGTACTGGTTGTTTACGTGATCTTCCAGCGCCAATTGCAGGGTTCCGTATCGCAAGGAACATTGAAGTAGTACTAGCCTTTACAAGGTACGACGGCGGGGTCCCCACTGAGTGGGGACCCCGCCGTCGTACCTTGTTTTCGAGTGGGCAGCCATAGAATTTGTGCATGGGTAATGCAGTATCGCGCGCTGCGAGTTCCGCAGACGACGCAGTCGATGACATCAAAGACAGCAAGGTTGTCAGAGTCCTTGCCCGTTCAGGCTATGCCGCCATTGGACTGGTTCACGTGCTGATTGGTGTCACTGCTTTGCGCTTGGCTTTGGGGGAAAAGGGCGACGCCGATCAGAGCGGTGCGGTAAGTCAGTTGGCTTCAAACCCGTTCTCGCTGGCGTTGCTGTGGGCCGGGTTTATTGTGTGCGCTGTGTTGGCACTGTACTTGGCAAGCGAGGCGTTGATGGGTTGGCGTTTTGGAGCGTCAAAGCACCAAGTCAAGAACAGACTCAAGGCTGGCGGGCAGGCGGTTGTTTTGGCTGCGACGGCCGTAGTTTTTGGCAACTTTGCGCTCGGAAAACACAGCGATAGCGGTCAGAGCTCCCAAAAACTCAGTGCCGATCTGATGAGTAGCACACCCGGCACGGTACTTCTGGCGGCGATTGGGGCCGGCCTCATGGTGGCAGGGGTAGTTTTTGTGGTGATTGGTGTCCGGAGAGGTTTCGAAAAGCATCTGCGTGGGCAACCGAGCGGCACAGCTGGCACAGCATTTATCTGGCTCGGCGTGGCTGGCTACTGCGCCAAGGGGGTGGCGCTCGCCGCAGTTGGGCTGCTGATTGTGGTGGCCACGGTCAAACACGATCCGTCCAAGTCGGGTGGCCTGGATGAGGCGCTCAAAGCATTTTTGGCGCAGAGTTTTGGGGTGTGGATTGTTGCCCTTATCGGCATCGGGTTGATTGCCTACGGGCTTTTCTCCGTGCTGCGCTCCCGTTACCAGCGGCTCTAAACCAGAGCTTAAAGCAAACTCGTGCACGGGAGCTCAACTTTCGCAACCGCCCAAAACAGCATTCCCCGGAAATTAGCGGATCTTCGCCGGACCGGCTGAGCCTTGGCTTGGAAAACTGAGCTGTCGTGCACGCCTTCGGGCGTCACGGCCCATAAAAGTACGACGGCGGGGTCCCCACTCAAGTGGGGACCCCGCCGTCGTTATGTGGCTCAGTTATTTAGCTGAAACTACCCGAAGTACTTCGGCAGTGTGCCTTCGTGGGCTTCGCGCAGTGCGTCGAGGGGGAGTGTGTCCACGCCGCCGATCTCGAGTGCTTTGCCTTCGGCGTCCACCACACCGATGCGGGTGTGGGCGAAGCCGCGGGCCGTGCACATGTCCTTGAAACGGATTTCTTCAGAGCGCGGTACAGACACGATTGCGCGGGCCTGAGACTCGGAGAACAGTGCAGTGAACAGGTCAACGCCGTCGCGCTCCATCACCTCGTCCAAGGAGATCCGGGCGCCTACGCCGTAGCGCAGCGAGGACTCCACCAGAGCAGCCGCGAGGCCGCCCTCAGAGAGGTCGTGTGCGGCGTCGATCATGCCGTCGCGGGAAGCGTTGATCAGCAGTTCACCCAGCAGGCGCTCGGCAGCCAAATCAACCTTGGGAGGTTGGCCGCCCAAGTGTCCGCGCAAGTTGGACCATTCGGAACCGTCTAGCTCGGCGCCCGTGGCGCCCAAAAGGTAAATGGCCTGGCCATCTTCCTTCCAGCCGGAGGGCGTCCGGCGGGCGACGTCGTCGAGCTTGCCCAAAACCGCAACCACCGGCGAGGGGTGAATCGGAGTGGTACCGGTCTGGTTGTAGAGCGAAACGTTGCCGCCGGTGACCGGAATGCCCAACACCATGCACGCGTCCGAAAGACCACGAATAGCCTCGGCGAGCTGCCACATCACGTCCGGGTCCTCAGGAGAGCCGAAGTTCAAGCAGTCGCTCACGGCCATGGGGATAGCACCAGCGGTGGCCACGTTGCGGTACGCCTCGGCCAAGGCCAACTGTGCACCATGGTACGGATCCAAGTACGTGTAACGGCCGTTGGCGTCGGTTGCGAGGGCAACACCCAAACCGGTTTCTTCATCCACACGAACCACACCAGCATCATCCGGGAACGCCATGGCAGTGTTGCCACCCACGTAACGGTCGTACTGGTTGGTGATCCAGGCCTTGGAGCACATGTTCGGCGAGGCAACCAGCTCGGTCACAGCAGCCGCGAGCTCTGACGGTGCTGCCGGGCGGCCGGCATCCTGAACGGAACCGGTGAACGTGTCAGCCTGCAGCGAGTCCTGCCACGAGGGGCGGGCGAACGGGCGATCGTAAACGGGGCCGTCGTGGGCAACGGTGCGCGGGTCAACATCAACAATGACCTCGCCTTCCCACGTGATGATGAGCCGGCCAGTGTCAGTAACTTCACCCAACCACGAGTACTCAACAGCCCACTTGTCCATCACAGCTTCGAACGCTGCAACGTTCTCCGGGGTGACAACAGCCATCATGCGCTCTTGGGACTCTGACATCAGGATTTCGCCCGGGGTCAGGGTGGGGTCACGCAACAGTACGGAGGTCAGCTCAACTTCCATACCGCCGTCGCCGTTGGAAGCTAGTTCCGAGGTGGCACAAGAAATACCTGCGGCGCCCAGGTCCTGAATACCCTCAACCAGGGATCCCTTGAACAGTTCTAGGCAGCATTCGATCAGGACCTTCTCAGCGAAGGGGTCACCCACCTGAACGGCGGGGCGCTTGGAGGGCTTGGTGGAGTCGAAGGACTCAGAGGCCAGCACGGATGCGCCGCCAATGCCGTCGCCGCCGGTGCGTGCACCGAACAGGACCACCTTATTGCCCTTGCCCGAGGCGTTAGCCAGGCGAATGTCCTCGTGACGCATCACGCCAACAGCCAGTGCGTTGACCAGTGGGTTTCCCTGGTAGACGGAGTCAAACACCATTTCGCCACCGATGTTCGGCAGGCCCAAGGAGTTTCCATAGCCACCGATGCCGGCAACAGCACCGTGCATCACGCGGGCAGTGTCCGGGTGATCAATCGCGCCGAAACGCAGTGGATCCATGACGGCTACCGGGCGGGCACCCATGGAAATAATGTCGCGGACAATACCGCCAATGCCCGTGGCAGCACCCTGGTACGGTTCCACGAACGACGGCGAGTTGTGGCTTTCAATCTTGAAGGTCACGGCCCAGCCGTCCCCAAGGTTGGTCACACCGGCGTTTTCACCGATGCCCACGAGCATGTCCTTTTTCATTTCCTCCGTGACCTTGTCGCCGAATTGGCGCAAGTGGTTTTTGGAGGACTTGTAGGAGCAGTGCTCGCTCCACATCACGGAGTACATGGCCAGTTCCGCGCCGGTGGGGCGGCGGCCAAGGACCTTAACGATCTCGTCGAATTCGTTTTGCTTCAGGCCGAGTTCGGCCCAGGGCAGTTCCGTGTTTGGGGTTTCCGCGGCGTTCTCAACGGTGTCGATATTGAACTTTTTCTGGCCAGCAGTAGTGGTCTCGGTGCTCACTTGGTTCCTCCCACGAGCTGGTTCAGTACGGACGTGAAGAAGCCCAAGCCATCAGTCCCGGCGTTGGAATCGTCAGCCGATTCCGGGCCAAAGCCTGGCTCCACGGCGTGCTCGGGGTGCGGCATGAGGCCCACCACGTTGCCCGCGGCGTTGGTGATCCCGGCAATGTCCCGGCGGGAACCGTTCGGGTTGAAACCGACGTAGCGGAATGCGACGCGGCCTTCGGCTTCCAATGCGTCCAAGGTCTTCTCGTCCGCGATGTACTGGCCGTCTTGGTTCTTCAACGGGACAGTAATTTCTTGGCCGGTCTCATAGTCAGAGGTCCACGCGGTGGTGTTGTTCTCCACTCGGAGGATCTGGTTGCGGCAGATGAACTTCAAGTGATCATTTTTGATCATCGATCCCGGGAGTAGGTGGGATTCGGTGAGGATCTGGAAGCCGTTGCAAATACCCAACACGGGCAGTTTGGCGTCCGAGTTGGCGGCGTCCACGATCTTGCCCATCAACGGGGCAAAGCGGGAGATGGCACCGGCGCGGAGGTAGTCTCCGTAGGAGAAACCACCGGGGATTACGACGGCGTCCACGTCACCAAGGGTGGTGTCGGCGTGCCAGAGTGGCACAGCAGTGGCGCCGGCCAAGCGGACAGCACGGGCGGCGTCGCGGTCATCAAGTGTTCCGGGAAAGGTTACGACGCCGATTCGGGCGCCGGCGAGGCGCGAGTCAGCGGCGACGGCGATTGCCTCGCCGATCAAGGGAAGGGTAGTCATGCTTAGGCCTCGACTACCTCGACGTTAACAACGTCCTCGATCACCGGGTTGGACAAGAGAGTCTCTGCGGCTTCGCGGGCCTGGGCCAAGATTTCCTCGGTGACCTCACCATCCACGGTCAGTTCGAAGCGCTTTCCCTGGCGCACGGCGCTGAAGGAAGTGAATCCGAGCCGGGGGAGTGCTCCCACGATCGCCTTACCCTGCGGGTCAAGAATTTCGGGCTTAAGCATGACATCAACAACGATCCGGGGCATCCGGCAACTCCTGTGCGTGAGCGGTGGGTGAACCTTAAAAGGGCTGCCACGGAGAGTTGCCGTCTCACGCGCTTCGAGTACTTCAGGGATTGGGGCCACATGGGGTGGTTTTCAATTCCGGGAAGCAACATAAAGCGGCGCTCCGCGAGCTTGCGCTTCCATTCTACCGGCCCGCGTGAGCGTTGCAGAGCAACGTATGTTGCAGTCTTGTTGTTTGCTAGATTAGCGGCCGGGGCCACGTAATCTGGTGGCATGAAACCCCTCGCAGACGCTGATCGTTGCCCGTGTAATAGCGGCGACATTTTTGCCGAGTGCTGTGGCCGTTTTTTGCATGGAACCCAATCTGCGCCAACGGCTCAAGCGCTGATGCGATCGCGTTATACCGCTTTCGCTTGTGGTCACGTGGAGTACCTGATGAAGTCTTGGCACCCCAGCACCCGTCCGGATGAGCTGGAGCTGGAAGCCGGGATGATCTGGCGCCGCTTAGTGATTGAAGACGCTTCTGCTGGTGGGCCGTTTGATACACAAGGAACTGTGACTTTCAGTGCCTACTACCTCCTTGACGGTCAGAAGGGTGTGCAGCAAGAGTTGAGCCGCTTTGTCCGGGAGGACGGTCAGTGGTTTTATCTCGACGGCGTGGAGCCAAGGCAGTGATCTTCGTTTAGGCTGAGCCCATGGCTGAGAATGGAAAATCCTTTGTATTGCCCGTCGTTATTGCTGCCGTAGCCGCTGGTTTGGGCAGGATGGTGTTGCAGAAGCTCAAGGCAGACCGCAACACCAAGAAAAACTTCGCGAGCCAATTCGCCGACGGCCTACCGGGTGCTGATGCGACCCTCAAGCCGGAGGTCCAAGACCAAATCAGCGAGGCCATGCGCGGCAAATAGGGCCGCCACATCAAACCCTTCCCTGATGACCGCAGTCGGCGGTCATCAGAAAGGACCTAGATGTGAAGTCTTCCTCGATCACTCGTCCCCTCATAAAATCCCTGTGTCGTACAGCTGCAGTCGGCGCCCTTGGGCTAACCATGCTCGTCTCGGCAAGCGCCCTCTCCCTAGCAGCACCGATTCCGTCGACCGACCCTACGGCAGCACCAGGTCAATTCTCTGAACAGAACCTAGGCGCTGACCGCACCTCAGAAAACTTCTATTACCGAATTCCTGCCCTTGCCTACTTGGGAAACAATGTGGTTCTCTCAGCATGGGACGCCCGCCCGGGCAGCAGCGCCGATGCACCCAACCCCAACTCGATTGCGATGCGACGTAGTACCGATGGTGGCCAGACATGGAGCAGCATTTCGTTTATTGCCCGCGGTCATGTTGCCGATGCAAGCGGGCCCAAATATGGCTACAGCGACCCATCATTTGTCTATGACGCTCAGGCCAGCAAAGTCTTCGCGTTTTTTGTTTACTCCAAAGACGCTGGCTTTGCTTCGAGCGAATACGGCAATGACGATGCTGATCGGAACGTCATCTCCTCAGCCGTAGTTGAATCCTCAGACGGTGGTCTCACGTGGAGCGCGCCACGCTTGATCACGAACGTGACCAAGCCTGGAAGCAAAACAAATCCCCAGCCAGGGGACGTTCGGACTAACTTCGCATCCTCCGGCGAAGGCATTCAACTCAAATACGGGCAATATGCAGGCCGCCTTATCCAGCAGTACGCCGGATATGTCCGCCAGAGTAACGGCAGTGAAGTGATTCAGGCCTACAGTGTGTACTCAGATGATCACGGCGCAACCTGGCAGAAAGGCCAGCCGGTGGGCGCGGCGATGGATGAGAACAAGGTTGTTGAGCTCTCCGATGGTCGCGTGATGCTCAACTCCCGCGATAGCTCAAACGGCCACTACCGGAAAGTGGCGATTTCCACGGACGGTGGCCAAAGCTACGGTCCGGTTACTGTGGATACAGAGTTGCCTGATCCAACCAACAACGGTTCCATAACGCGTTTGTTTCCCGCTGCTGCCCAAGGTTCCGCTGACGCCAAAAAGCTGATGTTCACCAACTCGAACTCACAAGTAAACCGAGAGAACGTCTCCGCCAGGGTTTCGTGTGATGACGGTGCCACGTGGCCCGGTGTGCGCAGTATTCACCAGGGCTTCTCCGCTTACTCCACGGCCACACGTTTGGAAGATGGAAAGCTTGGCGTCTTTTACGAGGGTAACTACACGGACAGTATGGTCTTCGCAAAGTTCGACGACGAGTGGCTGAATTACGTTTGTGCGCCATTGAATATCCCGGCCCAGACCGTTGTACCTGGCGTTGCGCAGCAGGTTCCGGTCACTGTCACCAACCAAGAAGCAGTGACGCTCAGCGGTGCGAGCGCCACCATTTACACCCCAGCAGGCTGGAGCGCGACCACGGTCCCGGTCCCGGACTTGGCTCCCGGCGCATCGGTGACGGTCAACGTCACCCTCACCTCGCCGTCGTCCGCTACAGGTAGCACGCAGCTCAACTCAGCGTTTATCACCGCAGAAGGCAAGGTCTCGCAAGGTACGTTCTCCGCCAATGCCCCGGTGAACAATCAAGTGGGGATGACCATTAGCGGATCCGCACCGGCCCGTGACGTTGTGGCAAACCCTTACGTTGCCGGTGAGGTGCTCAGCTACAACTTGACGGTCAAAAATACCTCCAACGTGACGGCCAATGCAGTGCCCACCTCGGGAAGTTTCGATTCAGGTTTCTTGCCACCAACAGCACCGAATTGCCGCTACAACAACCTTGCCGCGGGTGCCAGCTACACGTGTACCACCGCCAAGCACACCGTGACGGCGGCTGAAGTGACTCAGGGCTACTTCAGCCCGACGGCAACCTTTAGCGTGACGTCTAGTGCGCACTCTACACTCACCAAAAACGTCACCTTTACCGGCGCAAACGTTGCACTTCGAGACGGCGTCCTCTCGGCCGCGATCGTGGGCAACCGGACGGATTCGTCTAGAGACCTGAGCGCGAATCCATACACGGCAGGAGAGCAGGTTCCCTACAACTTCACGGTCACCAACACCAGCCCCATTACTGCTGATTTGGTGCCAACGGCAGGTAATTTCAGCCCACTGGTTCCTGAAGGTGCGGGCAATTGCCGCTGGCGTTCACTCGCTGCCGGAGCAAGCTACAACTGTGGCACACCACGGCATACGGTAACCGCAGAAGAAGTAGCTCAAGGCTATTTTGTTCCGTCCTCTACATGGACGGTGGTGGCGACTGGCCAGAGCACCAAAACGATCACCGTTACAGGAGATCCGGTAGTTCTCAGCGTTAAACCAGCTCAGCCCACGAGCGACCCGGTACTTTCTAGTACCAAACTCAAAGAGTCAGCCCCGGTAGATCTGATGGTGAACCCGGCTGGCTACTTGCCCGGGCAGGACGTGACTTTGCAAAATGTCCCAGACGGGCAGTGGTACTTCGTGTACCTCGAGAAAAAGCAGCAGAAATTGGGCTGGTTCTATGCCGAGCCAGGGGCAGCGCTGACTGCCACCTTGCCGGCTGACGCGAAGAGCGGGGCCAATAATGTGGTGGTGCTGGACCAGGCGGGCCAGTTGTTGAGCTGGGATCAAATCAGCATCATTGGCTAGCGGTGGCTCAAACACCGTCACCGTTGTGGAGCTTCATGAACATGAGAGCTCGCGAGCTGTGCATCACAGCTCAACTTTGAAACTCGACCTAGGGAATCTGCCTGCCAGTTCCGTTTTGTTCCGGCAGCTCCCGTTTTCAGGTCCGTGAAAGTTGAGCCCCGGTGCACGAGGTTCGCGGGTTTTGTGGCGGCGGGTGGAATAGAGAGAGCACACACCTTGATGGTGCGGGCGGTGCGGAGTGAAAACTCGGCTCCGCCCGCAGCGTTTTTAAGGACCTCCACCCGCACCACATTTAGGGAGTTCTGTCGAGTCACATGGGCCTAGCTGGAAATAATAAAAACAAATGATTGTGAAGTATGTCATAACGGCCTGTTGCTCTGTACGCTGGGGAAGTGTTGCGTGTGACAAGCGTTACAAACGCTGTCATGTGGCACGTTACCCGGCTGATGTGCCGGGAACACACCCGTGAAAGGTTCAATCACTCGTGAAATCATCAGGAAATAGCTTCCTTCGAAGCGGGGGAATGAGGAAGGTAGCGGCTCTGACCGTTGGTCTTCCTCTTCTGCTCTCGACGGTTGCGCTCACTCCCGCCCAAGCCACTCCCCAGGCCCCAGCAGTCACCGTTGCCCACCAGAAAATCAATCCCGCCGATTACCCGGCTGGCCGATACATTGTTGTTCTCGCTGAAAAGCCGGCCGCAACGTACACCGGTGGCACGGCAGGCTTGCCAGCCACGGCACCCACCAAGGGTAAAAAGCTGGACGCTAAGCGCCCCGAAGTTCAGAAGTACCAAGCTCACTTGGAACAAAAGCAGAACAGTGTTGCCAAAGCTGAGAACATTCAGATCAAGCGCCAATTCACTGCGGCCTTGAATGGTTTCTCCGCGGACCTTACGGCAGACCAGGCAGTAAGCCTCGCCAAGGACCCCACTGTTTTGGTGGTTGCTCCGGACACCGAGCACGCACCGGATTACTCCACCACTGACTTCTTGAAACTCAGCGGAGCACAAGGCACATGGAACACCCAGTATGGTGGTACGGCGAACGCTGGTAAGGGCGTTGTGGTTGGTGTGATTGACTCCGGTTACACTCCCTCCAGCGCCTTCTTTGCTGGTGATGACGTCAAGCCGCTCACCGGTGATGCCAAAGTTGGCGAGCCGTACCGCACAGCAGATGGCAAAATCGCCATGCTGAAAGCCGACGGCGACACTTTCGTGGGCGAATGCCAGACTGGTCAGGACTTTGACGGCTCAGCCTGTAACACCAAGGTGCTCAGTGCCCGCTACTTCGCTGATGATTACGTCAAATACGTTGCACCCGAACACCGCGCACCTGAAGAGCTCCTCTCTCCGGTGGATGTAGGAAGCCACGGCACACACACGGCCAGCACCGCAGCAGGTAACGCCAACGTGCGCGCCAACTTGGGCGCCCGCGATATGGGAATCACCGGTGGTATTGCCCCGGCTGCGAAGCTCTCCGTTTACAAGGTTTGCTGGGAAGACGATGACCCGGCAACGGGTGGTTGCTACAGCTCAGCATCAGTGGCAGCCATCAACCAAGCCATCCTGGATGGTGTTGACGTACTGAACTACTCGATCTCTGGTAGCACCAACACCACCACCGATCCGGTTTCTTTGGCGTTCCTCTCCGCCACCTCCGCCGGTATTTTCGTAGCGGCCTCGGCCGGTAACTCCGGTCCCACGGCGAGCACAGTGAATCACGGGGCACCGTGGCTGACAACGGTGGCTGCAAGTTCCTTCACCTCGGAACTTCAGGGCACCGTTGAATTCGAAGACGGCACTAAGTTCCGTGGTGCTAGCCTCATGGCGCACAACGTCCCGGCGAGCAACCTCGTTTTGGCCGCTAACGCAGCCGCAGCCGGTGCAGCAAGCCCCGCGCTGTGTGGTCCCAACACACTTGACCCGGCCAAAGTCACCGGCAAGATTGTGGTTTGTGATCGTGGCGTAGTGGACCGTGTTGCCAAGAGCGCCGAAGTAAAGCGCACCGGCGGTGTGGGCATGATCTTGGTCAACCTGACCACCTCCTCCGAGGATGTTGACGAACACTCAGTACCCACCGTGCACGTCAACCCGCCGGCCACCGAAGCCATCAAAGCCAAGCTCGCGGCCAACCCCAACATCAAGGCTGCCCTGGTCAACAAGGACACCACCGGTCTTCCTGCAGAACCGCAGCCACAGATTGCTGGATTCTCATCACGCGGACCGCTCTCAGCCTCCAACGGTGATTTGCTCAAGCCCGACGTCGCTGCTCCCGGTGTTGCAGTTCTTGCAGGTGTTTCTCCGATCGGCTCCAACGGTGCCAGCTTCGGCATGATGTCCGGTACGTCCATGGCGTCACCGCACGTTGCCGGCTTTGGTGCTTTGATCCTGTCCAAAAACCCACTCTGGTCCCCGGCCACGGTGAAGTCCGCAATGATGACCACTGCTGGTGATCTAAAGAAGGCTGATGGCACCAAGGATGGCGACTTGTTCGCTACCGGTGCTGGCGAAGTTGATCCTGCCAAGGTGCTCAACCCCGGCTTGGTTTACGACGCTAACGATGAGGACTACCTCAAGTTCATCCAGGGCACCGGCGTGGACTTGGGTATCCCAGGTTTGGGCAGCACCGCAGCTCGTGACATGAACTTGCCGTCCTTTGCACTGGGTAACCTCAACGGCAAAATTGAGGTCACGCGAACCGTGACGGCTCTGACCCCAGGTTTGTACCGCGCCACGGTTAACGTTCCGGGTATCAAGGTGAAGGTCACCCCGTCTGTGCTGAACTTCAATCAAGCTGGCGAGAAGCGCACCTTCAAGGTCAGCTTTGAGAACAACGGTGCAGCCTTTGGCAAGTACGCCATGGGTCAGTTGGTTTGGCAGGGTGCTGGTAAGAACGTGACTAGCCCTATCGCCATCCAGCCTCAGGCAGTCTCGGCTCCTGAGAACGTTTCGTTCTCCTCCACCGGTGGCACTGGTTCCGGCACTATCCCGGTAACTTCTGGTTCCAACTCTCCGATCGCCATCACCTTGGACGGTTTGTCCAAGGCTGACTCCTCGGCCACGGAATTGGTTCCGGGCCCGCTGGCACTTGAGACGAACGCTTCCAACTTTGCTAAGGAAGTTACCGTTCCGGCTGGCTCTCCGTTGGCCAAGTTCTCTGTGTTCTCCTCGGATGACACGGCCGACTTTGATCTGGTGGTTTTTGACCCGTCCGGTCAGCCGCTGCTGGCTCAAACGGCCTCGGCTAGCGAGTCGCTCTCGGTGGCAAACCCCAGGCCGGGAACGTACACCATGTTTGTGAACCTCTATGCAAGCCCCAATGGCCAGCCCACCAAGGCTTCTGTTGATGCTGCAGTATTGGGTGCCAACGTTGGCAACGCAACAGTGACGCCGAACCCGCTCTCGCTCAAAAACGGTAAGAGCAGCAACCTGACCTTGTCGTGGAAGAACTTGGCAGCTGGTTCTTACATTGGGCGGCTCACCTATGCCGGGTCGGCAGTTGAGACCTTTGTGAGTGTTGTGGTGACTCCGGGCGGAACTGCTGTTGTTCCGTCTGATGAAGAGTCAGGCACCACGCCCGCTCAGAAAGACAAAGCAGACAAAGTGAAGAAGGAAAAGAAGAAGCGTCAGTCTGAGGAAGTCAACAACGGACCGAGCCTGCTCAACTAGTAACCGTCTAGTCCCTGCAGTCCCCGCACTCTAGGGCAGAGACAAAGGGTCCAAAGGAACATTGTTCCTTTGGACCCTTTGTGTTCCTTGACAAACTTTGCCAAGTACCGCCGATGCCTTACAGCTAGCTGTTTCCGCCCGACTGCAGCAGCGGGGCAAGAGCCTTCCAACGGGCAATCTCACAACCGTCGGTTCGGGTGAAGGTTGAGTTGACGTCTCGGCCGTTAAAGCTGCCCGTTACGGTGGCTACGGCGGGACCGCCGTACTGCTGCGTGCACAGCTTCGGCGGACCAGGCTGCGGAAAAAAGATCTCATCGCCAAAACGTACGACGGCGTTAAGCGCCGCGGGCGGGTCGCTCACCGTGCACTCCGGTGCCGGAGCGCCGTCGGCCGTTGTGAGAAGCCGGAAAACGTACTCCGGTGCGCCGGGCGCCTCAACGAGGGTCACCGTCAGGTCAATGCTGGGGGATTCGTGTGGCACCGGAACTCCTAGTTGCTGGGGACGGAGCTGCTGGGTTCGAGCCTACGCGCGAAGGGTTCAAGCGCGGCCAAAAGTTTTGCCCGCAGCTGGGCGGATTCCTCGGCGAAGCCACGTTGCAAGGCCACATAGCTGGCTTTTCCTTCCGCCGTTTCAATCCGGATGGGCGGGTAGCCCCAGTCTTGGAGGTCGTAGGGGGAGGCTTGCATGTCCATGGCTCGGATGCGCCAAGAGAGCTCAAAACAATCCATCACCAATTCGCTCGGGAGCAAGGGCGCAAGTTTGTAGGCCCACTTGTACAGGTCCATGTTGGCGTGGAGGCAGCCGGGTTGTTCCATGGTGCGCTGGTTCTCACGGCTGGGTGTGAGCTCGTTGCGGGGGATCGCGTCTGGTGTATAAAAACGGTAGGCGTCAAAGTGTGTGCAACGGATTTTGTTCTCTTTAATCACCTGATCTGTGCCGGTGCTGCCCAGACGAAGGTTGAGGTATTCGTGGCGGAGATCGAACTTGTCTTGCCGGTACACCATGGCCCATTCGTGCAGGCCAAAGCACCCAAATTGGGCCGGCCGTGCAGCGGTACCGGCGAGGATAATCAGCGCAAAGGCCACGGCCTCGCGACGGTCCTTCAGGAACTTGTCCACATCCACAGTGACACCTTCAACAGCCGCACCTTCACTAGCCATCTCGCGGAGTTCCTCTGCTGTGGCTGGGCGGTAATACTTCCACGCTAGACGCTCTTGCGCTTGCGGCCCGGTGAGCACCACACCAGCACCGGGGTGCCACCGCGAGAGTTGGCCCGGTTTCTGTGTGTAATACGTAAAGAGAAAGTCCTCAACAGGGTGCTTTTGCCCGGCGGAACGGCGCGCAAGGTACGGCTTGGCGTACCGGTCCACGCGGTCTTGGTGTGCTTGTTCAGCCGCAAGCCAGTCGTGTGGGGACATTACTTCGCCAGATTTCAAAAGGTTATTCTGCACTACACCGCTCCGCCTCGGCCGAGGAGAGGTTCCATGGCTTTCCACGCAGAAATACCGCAGCCGTCCTTGCGGTTGTAGGACAGATTAACTTCGGTTCCGTTGACAGTGCCTGTGATAGTTGCGGTCTCGGGACCCGAAATATTCTGCGTGCAGGCAACGTTTTTTGACGTGATCCGTGGCACGAAGTAATTGGCATGGTCCTTGACCAAGGTGCACGCGCTCGCAGGGTTGGAAACCGTTGACGGTTTTGAGCTGGACACCGCGCCGGCAGAGCATTCAAGAGTACTAACCACCGCAGTGGCATTAGCTTGGGGCACAAGGGTGATAGTCAATGATGCATCGCCAGGACCACTCGGCGGAGTGGCCACAGCCCCGGTAGGGGGAGTGCTTTGAGAGATTGAACTTCCAGGGGTGGACGGGTTGGAGGTACCACTTGCCGAGCTGGTGGCGCTGGGCGCGGGAGTCGTCGTTGTACTGGCTGTGGGTTGGCTAGTACCGGGAGTTGCGCAAGCGGAAACAGTGGTCAAGAGCAACACTGCAGTGAGCGTCGTTGCGGCGCGCAATTTACGGGTCATGGCTCCGGGCTCCCTTCAGGTGTAGTTCTAGTTTAGTCGCGGTGCCAAAGTAAGCTGGAGGGAGTCAATTACTCGAGGAGAGAAGCGATGGAAAAGGAAAATTTTGCTCGGCGTTTTATGCGCAGCACGGACAAGCTACGCCTCATTTTTGGGCCTGCCAACCGCAGTTCCTTGGACCACGAGATGACTGAGGAAAACAAACGTCTCCTCAAGCAGCGCGAAGCCGAAACCCAGCAGTGGGAAACCATCACACGTCCTGACGGCAGCACTTATGTTGTGCCCAAGAATCCCGGGGACCAATCTCTCCGCTAGCAAACGGTCAGCGAGTGACTCGCAAATGCTAAGTGACCCACAAGGGCTTCGGAGAATCTATTCTCCGAAGCCCTTGTGTTTTTAGAAGTAGGGTTTAGCGTCCAAAGAGTTTGGCAAAGAAGCCCTTATTGGTGGACTTCTCGTTTTCGTGGCCACGGCAGCGCTGAGATGCCGGTACGCCCTTCATCACCTGGTCAACGTGCTGACCGCAGCCCGCCCAGGTTGTTTTGTTGCACTTCTTGCAAGTTACTGCACGGCACATTTGATGGCTCCTTAGATGTCTTTGGGAAGTTCCTTGGTTATTCCAAGGGGACTGGTTTTTTGGTGAAAGGGTTAGAGTGATTGCTGCCAAGCGGACCAGCCGGCATAACTGCCGTCTAGTTCGGTGACGTTGTATCCGGCCCGGCGCAATGCGCTTGCCGCAACGGAATTCCGGACCCCGCTCTGGCAGTACGTGACGATAGTTCCCTCGCGAGGAAGTTCGTCCAAGTGCCACATCACGCGACCACCGCTGAGCTGGTAGGCGCCGGGGATATGGCCAGCGGCGAATTCAGTGCGATTGCGGACGTCCAAAACCACGGCGGAATTGAAACTCCCCAGCTCTTCAGGACGAAGCAGCGGCGGGATGCTTTGCGGCAAGCCCTCAAGGTTTGTCACAAAACCACCAACATTATCGATCCCGACTCGGACTAAGTGATCCCACATTTCCTGAGCCACCGTTTGGCTGGAGGCCAACAGCACTAGCGGGTTTTTATCCGTTTCGGGATTCACTACCCAAGCGCCGAAGCTCGCTGTGGACTTTCCGGCCGGGATGTTCAGGGAATTGGTAACGGTGCCTTTGTGGACCTCGTTGTTAGCGCGAGTGTCCACAAAAATGATGTTCCCCGCGGCAAGATCCGCTGAGACGTCGGCAGCAGAAAGCTCGGGCAGTGGCGCGCGTTCGCCCATAACGGCCGGGCCCTCGCGATTTTCACGTTTCATCCGAGCGAAGTAAGCGTGGGCATCAGGCTGCCCGTCGAGAAGCTCATTGATAAAACCCTGCTCGTCATTGTTCTCGAGGTAAGGGCCCCACCATGCGTAGAGGCGTTCGTATCCAACGGTCGACGACGGGATGGCGCCTAGAGCTTTACCGCAAGCGCTTCCCGCGCCGTGGCCTGGGTGGACCTGGACGTGGTCGGGCAAGGTGAGGAATTTGTCCCGCAGACTAGTAAAAAGCTGCTTGGCACCTTCAAAGCGTGTGTCCACGCCGCCGGCAGCTTCGTCCAAAAGGTCAGGCCGGCCTAGGTCTCCGGAGAAAACAAAGTCTCCCGAGAGCAGGTAGCCGGGGTGATTAGCGAACGCGCCATCGGTGACCAGGAAGGACAAATGCTCAGGGGTGTGGCCGGGGGTGTGTACAGCCTTGATGATGATGTTTCCCAAGGGGATTTCGTCGTCGTTATTGAGGCGTTCGGCCTCGAAGCCGTACTGCCAATCGACGCCACCCTCGCCCGAAACGTAGGCGGTGGCCCCGGTGGCTGCGGCAAGTTCTCGGGTGCCGGAGAGGAAGTCCGCGTGGATGTGCGTTTCAGTCACGGCAGTGATTTTCATACCGTTTTTGGCCGCGAGGTCTTGGTAGACGGCGATGTCGCGGCGGGGGTCCACCACGAGGGCTTCGCCCTTCGCCTGGCAGCCGATGAAGTAGCTCGCTTGGGCGAGGTCTTCGTCGTAGATGCGCTCGAGCAACATATCGCTCTCCTTTGTTTGGTTCCCGGGTTTGGCGGTTGAGATGTGTCCGCCAAGGTGGGGTCTCTACGTCAAATAATAATACCCTAGGGGGTATCGAGCAAATGCAGTTTTGTGACGAAGCGAAGGCGGTCATGGAGTCGCCGATAATACCGGCAGGGGTATAGGCTTAATGTTAGAACACCGCCACTTTGGGAGATCCTATGGAACTTGATGCAACAGACCTGACCCCCGTGATTAACCGCCTCAAGCGCGCTCAAGGGCAGCTTGCTGGGGTGACTCGCATGCTGGAAGAGGGCCGTGACTGCAAGGACATCGTCACTCAGCTCGCCGCTGTATCCAAGGCTCTGGACCGCGCAGGATTTGCGATCATCGCCAGCGGTCTGGAGCAATGCCTGCTCCGCGGCGACGAAAGTATGAACACCAAGGACTTGGAAAAGCTCTTCCTCTCGCTCGCATAGCGCTCGTGGTGAGCGGAAGGCGACCCTTAACTAATCGGGCCCCGAGACAAAGTGTCTCGGGGCCCGAATTCGTTTGGGATGTCAGCTCAGTGAGCCTTAGCGGCCGGTGCCGCCATAAACCGTAGCTTCGGATTCGCCGTCGAGGTCAAATGCCTTGTGGATGGAGCGCACTGCGGCATCAAGGAGGTCGGCCTGGGTTACCACTGAAATGCGAATTTCCGAGGTGGAGATCATGTCGATGTTGATGCCCGAGGTGGACAGCGCCTCAAAGAACTTGGCCGAAACACCAGGGTGGGAACGCATGCCAGCACCGATCAGTGACAACTTGCCGATCTGATCGTTGTAATCGATGCTCTCGAACCCAATTTCCGGCTGGGCCGCGCGCAGAGCGTCTAGGGCGTCGGCACCCTCAACCATGGGCAGAGTGAAGGAAATATCGGTGTGACCTGTGCCCTTGGTGGAGACGTTCTGCACAATCATGTCGATGTTGGAGTGAGCCTTGGCAATGACCTGGAAGATTGCAGCAGCCTTGCCAGGAATGTCCGGAACACCCACAACGGTGACCTTAGCTTCGGAGCGATCATGGGCAACTCCGGAGATGATGGGCTGTTCCAAAGCGACTCCCTCTTCCATGGTGATTTTGTCCTCGGGACTGGGCAGAACCCAAGTTCCCTCAAGTTGGCTAAATGAGGAGCGAACGTGCAGCGGCACACCAAAACGGCGGGCATACTCCACACAACGCAAGTGTAGGATTTTGGCGCCAGAGGCCGCCAATTCGAGCATCTCTTCACTCGAGATGCGCTCAATCTTCTGGGCGCTGGCCACCACGCGCGGATCCGCTGTGTAAACGCCGTCCACATCGGTATAGATCTCACACACGTCTGCATCGAGGGCGGCGGCAAGTGCCACAGCTGTGGTGTCCGATCCGCCGCGACCCAGTGTGGTGATCTCATTCGTGACGCGGCTAACACCTTGGAACCCTGCAACAATCGCCACGTGACCCTTATCCAAAGAGGTACGAACGCGGTGTGGATCAACGTGAATAATGCGTGCTTTACCGTGAATGCCGTCCGTGACCATACCGGCCTGAGAGCCGGTGAACGACTGGGCGGTAGCGCCAAAGTGGTTGATGGCCATGGCGAGCAAAGACATGGAGATACGCTCACCGGCGGAGAGGAGCATGTCCATCTCCCGGGCCGGGGCGTGGTCAGTTACCTGAGCAGCAAGATCAAGCAGTTCATCGGTGGTGTCACCCATAGCCGAAACCACCACAACTACCTCGTGGCCAGCGTTGTGAGCATCAACCACTCGGCGTGCCACTCGCTTGATACCTTCAGCGTCAGCCACCGAAGAACCGCCGAATTTCTGCACAATCAACTGCTTCTCCGGCATTCCTTCAGGCGCGCCGGACTTTGGGCGCAACTGTTGGGAAAGATCGGAACTGGGCAGACTCATGCGTGCACCCTCACTGGTTGGTTGGGGAAAATTCGATAGCCCGGCGGCTTCGCTGACGCGGACGGTTTTTCTGGTGCCAGTTTATCGCCGGGGAGCTGGGGTACGGAATTGTGACCACATGGCAGGACGCATTGGTGACGAGGGCTGTTCTAACGAAGCAAGATCAGCGCCAGAATGGCCATCACTACTGACGCAAGCAAACCCACCACAAGGGCTTTCCAGTTTTGGTAAAACAGCGATTGGACCCTGACTCTGGTCCCCAACGCGAACAATGCCATTGAAAGCAGCACTAGCTGCGCCGTGTCCACGCCATTGGCTAGGGATTGGGGCAATGGTGCAAATGTTTGGATCACCACCGCAGCAAGGAAAGCCGGGACAAACCATGGCATCACCGTGGCGAGTGACCTGTGCGTGCTCGCGCCTCGGTTGGCACGCCATTCGGCCAAGCCCACGAGCGAAATGAGCGGGACGAGCATCAGCACACGGATGAGCTTGATTAGCACCGCAGTCGCCAACGCGGCCGCACCGGCAACATTTGCCGCGGCTACAACCTGTCCGACGTCGTGAACGCTCGCCCCCACCCAGCGTCCGAACCCGGCGCTACTAAGTCCCAGCGGATGCCACAGCAACGGGAGAACGGCCATAGCAGCCGTACCGCAGAGGGTGACAATCGCGATGGGCGGTGCGACGTCGTCGTCGTTGGCTTTGGACACGTGTGCCACGGCGCCGATCGCTGACGCACCGCAGATCGAGAACCCTGCCGCCATAAGTAGCGGCTGTTTGCCGGGGAGCCGGAGCAGCTTGCCGAGTGACCACGTGAGTAGAAACGTCACGCAGAGGATCGAGAGTACGGCCTGCCAGACGGGCCAACCGAGTGCAGCGATGGTGTGCAGGTTCAGTTTAAATCCCAAGAGTACGACGCCGATCCGCATGAAAGTGCTTGCGGCCAGTTCTGTTCCGGGAGCGAGAGTCCGAGTCAGGGCCCGGCGTGTGACTGGGATTTGAGCAAGCAGAATCCCGACGGCGATGACCGCGGTGAGCGCCGGAAGCGCTGGGAAGATTTTGTGCAGCAAGGCGGCGCCGAGCGCGGCGCTTAGTGCAGCCAGGACGCCAGGGGTGACGCTGCGCGCACGGACCCTCATTTGAGGAAAGCTCATATATTGATGCTTCCCGAACTCGTTACTCGCCGGTAGAGGGCCTACCCTTGGGAGGGTACAAGCAATTCTTGTGGGAGGTTTCCGTGTTAGGTCCGCAGGTGCCGAGTCTGGCTGCTCTGGAAACGCTTGTGACAGTGGGTGAATTAGGGAGCCTGTCCCGAGTTGCTGAGCTTTTTGGGGTGTCCCAGCAGGCTGTTTCCTCGCAAGTTCGTTCGATGGAGAAAGTTGTGGGCGCGGAACTGATTGTGCGCTCGCCGCGAGGTTCAGAATTGACCACTTCGGGCGCCATGGTTGCTGCGTGGGCACAGGAAGTGCTCTCTGCCGCGGCCCGGTTGGAAGCCGGGATCGATTCGATCAAGCACCGCGCAGTCCAGCGCCTTGACGTGGCTGCGAGCCTGACGATTGCCGAATATCTTTTGCCTCGCTGGTTGGTAGCCCTTCGCGAGTGGCAAGAAGAACTGGCCGGAGAAGTCACTCAGGTGGGCCTCAAAGCCGTGAATAGTGAGGCTGTTATTTCTTTGGTGCGGGGCGGTGAAGTTCGTTTGGGTTTTCTTGAAACACCGGATCTCCCCACAGATTTGCACACCGAAGTGCTGGGTCACGATTCGCTAGTTATTGCTGTGGCTCCGCGTCATCCGTGGGCTATGCGCAGAACGCCCGTGACGGTTGCTGAATTGGCCCAGACTGGCCTCATCACGCGGGAAGAAGGCTCCGGGACACGCAAGGTCTTGGAGCAGATGTTTGTGAAGGCTGGTTTCTTGGCCGAGGCGGTTGTGCCTCCTCGGCAAGTGCACGCGAGCACTGCAGCCGTGCGGACTGCCATTGCAGCCGGCGTTGCGCCGGGGGTGCTGAGTTCTTTGGCCGTTGAGGACGACCTCACCCTTGGCCGGCTGGTGGTGGTTGAAGTGGCCGGCGTGGACCTCCGGCGCCAGCTCACGGCTGTATGGCGTGGGGGAGCCCGCCCGGTGGAAGCGCCCGTGAGGGATCTGATGCGGTTGGCACGCAGATCCCTTGTGGGGTCCGCCGGTGGAGCGGCTGACTAGCTAACGCCTGCTAATTCAGTGCGTTGCGGCGGCCTTCGAAGGCCCTGCCCAAAGTTACCTCGTCGGCGTATTCGAGGTCTCCGCCCACGGGAAGACCAGAGGCCAAACGCGTAACGGTGATCCCAATGGTTTTGAGCATACGTGCCAAGTACGTCGCCGTGGCTTCGCCTTCGAGATTGGGGTCGGTGGCGATGATGATTTCCTGGATGGAGCTGTCATTGAGCCGGGTCAGAAGTTCACGGATTCGAAGTTGCTCCGGGCCAACCCCGGCGATCGGGTTAATGGCCCCGCCGAGCACGTGATACCTGCCGCGGAAGGAACGGGTACGTTCCACCGCCAGCACATCCTTGGACTCTTCAACCACACAAATGACGCTGGGATCCCGGCGCGGGTCCCGGCAAATGTTGCACAGTTCTTGCTCGGTGACGTTGCCACACACCGTGCAAAACTTCACCCGTTCCTTAACGGTGGTGATCGCCGCAACAAGGCGTTTAGTGTCCTCCGGGTCCGCCTCGAGAATGTGGAACGCCAGGCGCTGCGCTGATTTTGGGCCAACGCCAGGGAGACGTCCAAGCTCGTCAATCAGCTCTTGAACTGCGCCTTCGTACACAATTTCCTCATTCTTCGGGTGGATAGTTCAGCGGGGGAGCTACTAGCGCGGAATAACTGGGCTGCCGTCAAGATTCAGCTGCGCTACAAGGGTTCCGCCCAGAATACGCTCCACAGCGGCCCGGCCAAACAGGCCAGACTCCTCAATAGTGACGTCATCCGCGCTGGTGTATTCGTCTACTAGGCCTTGAGGGGCCGACGCCGTCCGGTTGGGTGCCGCTTGTAGGCGCGCCGCCTGCGCCTCAGGACTGTTGGACAGACGTTGGTAGAGGCTTGGGCGGGGACCCGGGTTACCTGACTCAGGGGTTGGCTCCACAGGCGTTGGCGCCGCCGTGCTTGACGGCGTTGGCGCTGGTGCTGCAGGGGTTGGGTACTGTGCTGTGGCAGGAGCGTAGTTGGTTGTGGCGAGCGGAATTGGTTCCGCGGCGTTTGCTACAGCTTGGGTTCCGACGTTGCTTTCAGTCCCAACTATCCACACGCCGGGCGATTGTTCGCGCGCGCGTTCCCAAGGATCGTCCTTGTTGGGCACGCCTGAGCCGGGGTTGCCCGATTCTTCAAGCTTGGCCTTGGCAGCGGCCAGTTTTGACACGGGCTTGGTGGTTGCCTGCTTAGCCGGTGCAGGTTCAGATGCAGGTTCAGATGCCGGCACCGTTGCTGCCGCTTGGCTGGTGGCGAGTGAGCGCGGAGCCGGGGGAGTCCAGCCCTCGGGCGGAAGATCGTCTTCGTTGGGAGGTTCCTCGTCCGCATACGGAACGTCATCGTAGGGGGTTGATGCCCACGATGCTGCTACCTGCGGTTCATCGTCGTCGGCCGCGGATTCTTCGCGTGACAGGGTGCCATGAGGAGCAGTGGTTTCTGCCGGGCGCTCAACAGCTGCTGCCACTGGCAGCCCCCAATCGTCGAGGACAATCTCGACGGCGGGCGCAGGGTTTGCTGCAGAAAATTCCGGGGAAGGGACTTCTGGAGCAACCGAAGCTGGCTCCACCAGATTCTGTTGAACCGGAGCTGCCGCAACGTTTAGCGGTGCCGCGTCCGCCGGAGCTTCCCGGCTAGCGGGTGCTTTTGGGTTTGGCTCAGAGCTCGATCCGCCGTTGGTAGCCCCGGCGATGGGCGTAATTTGGCAGTCGACTCCAACAACCTGGGAGATGGCTCTTCTCAGGTTCTCTGAATGATCCCCTCGGCTAAAAGCGCCAGCGAGCCCGGAGGTGGTGAACGCTAGCTGCAGCACTTCACCATCGAAGCCACCAACCTGTGCGTTCGGAGCCACCAAGGCCCACGTACTGCGCTTGATCTTGGACAAGGTGTCCAGAACTTCTGGCCAAGCACGACGCATCATCTCAACTTGACCCGAGCCGCCTGCCTGACTGCTGGCAGGAGCCTGAGCGGGTGCTTGAGCAGGTGGCTGAGCGGGTGCCAACTGGGGTTTGTTAGCGGATGCCGCCTGAGCGGAAACCTGAGCAGGAACATGATCCGCGGCCGGGGCAGCCGGCTCTTGAACAACAGGTTTTGCCTCGGCTGCTACTGGTTCTACAACCGCGTGCGCCTGGGCCGACTGCGCAGCTGGAACGTTGGTCTCAGTAGCAGCGTGCGCCTGGACCTCAGCAACTGCGGGACGCTGCACTTCCCGCACTGCCGGGCCCTGACCACCGGACGTTGCTGGCGCTTGTGGTGCCGGAGAAGTGGTGGCGGTTCCGGCGTCGTTCCCGGAAAAAGCCAAACGCCGCTCCAGGCGATCAATCCGCGCAACGGATCCACGTTCACTCTGGTCCGCTCCTGGCAAGAGGATGCGGGCGCAAAGCAGCTCAAGGTGCAAACGCGGTGAGGTGGCGCCGGTCATGTCCGTGAGCGCCGTGTTAGTGACATCTGCCGCGCGGGAAAGCTCAGCCGCGCCAAGATTCTGCGCCTGAGTACGCATACGGGCGATCTGATCCGCAGGCATTCCGCGCAAAATCGCGGCAGCGCTCTCCGGCATAGCCTGAACAATGATCAGGTCGCGGAAGCGCTCCAGCAGGTCCTCAACAAAGCGTCGCGGATCGTGACCGGTCTGAATAACACGGTCAACGGCGCGGAAAACCGTTCCTGAATCGCCCGCAGCAACAGCATCCACCACGTCATCCAACAATGAGGCGTGCGTGTAGCCAAGAAGCGCGACGGCCAGCTCATAGTTAAGCCCGTCCTCTCCTGCGCCAGCCATCAACTGGTCCAAAACGGAGAGTGAGTCACGCACTGAACCGCCACCGGCTCGGACCACAAGAGAAAGCACGCCCGGGGCAACCGGTACGTTTTCCTGCTGGCACAGCAACTCCAAGTAGGCCATCAGCGGCTCGGGCGGCACCAAACGGAAGGGGTAGTGGTGCGTGCGGGAGCGGATGGTGCCAATGACCTTGTCCGGCTCCGTGGTGGCGAAGATGAACTTGATGTGTTCCGGCGGCTCTTCAACGATTTTCAGCAGAGCATTGAAGCCCTGCGGTGTGACCATGTGGGCCTCGTCGATGATAAAGATTTTGTAGCGGTCCCGCACTGGGGCGAAGGTGGCGCGCTCACGCAGATCACGGGCGTCATCCACACCACCGTGGCTGGCGGCGTCGATCTCAATAACATCTAGGGAGCCTGAACCGCCGCGGGCTAATTCAACGCAGCTGGGGCACTTTCCGCAAGGGGTGTCGGTGGGGCCTTCAGCGCAGTTGAGGCAGCGGGCTAGGATGCGGGCCGAGGTGGTTTTTCCGCAACCGCGAGGGCCGGAGAAGAGGTAGGCGTGATTAACGCGGTTCTTGCGCAATGCCGTCATAAGCGGCTCCGTGACATGCTCTTGCCCGATCACGTCCGCGAAAGAATCCGGGCGGTACCGGCGGTAAAGAGCAGTAGTAACAGTCACAGAGAAAACCCTATCAATCGGCACCGACAGTTTTATAGGGAACTAAAAGACCCCTCATGCACCCGCCAGAGCCCATTTACCCTTGCTACCTTCCGGTCCTGGGGGAGTTCAACAGGATGACGCCACATGAGGGGCCGTCGTCAAGTTTAGCCCAAGATCGGCGGTGGCTCGAATCGTCCGGCCATCCGGCGCCACTCGGGGGAGTGTGTCTCACGGCGCAACGGGGAAGTCCTCCCCATTGCGCTTCAGCTGACACCCTGTCACTATAAATATATCCACCGATTGGGTTTCTGAAACCGGCATAAGCATTTGCCGGGCTGGCCGCGCACTCCTCAAGCGGCCTGGTTGGTGGCGGCACTTGGGGAAAATGGGCGCATTGGGGGCGCCCATTTTGCTGAGATTTTGCTGGGAGTGGCTCATGGAGTCCGGCGCATCAGCGGCTTCAGAGTGTATGCGCAGCTGCTGAATTGGGAAGTGCTGGCAAGTTCCGGTAGTCTAGTATCTGCTTTTGATTCAGAAGCAACTGGAGAATTCGCCTAGCGGCCTATGGCGCACGCCTGGAACGCGTGTTGGGTTCACGCCCTCGGGGGTTCAAATCCCCCATTCTCCGCCAAATGAGGAGCCCCGGACTATGGTTCGGGGCTCCTTTTTGTTTGCCCAATTGCCACAATCCCTTGCATGCTGACGTGAGTCTCGCCACACTGGAAGGGGTGGTTTATCGGCCCCAAGTTGTCAACGTTGGGAAGTCAGCCTTGAGAGGCAAGCACGGGCCAAATGCGGGATTCGTCCGCAAATGGCCCAAAGTCATGGCTAGGTCACTAGGTTCGGTGCTGGCTACCGCATTGCTCTTTGGCGCCCTTGGTTCCGAATCCCCGGCACTCAGTACAAAACCGTCAAGCCTTCAAGCGGTCAACGACGCCGCAACGGTTCCGGTGGCAGCGGGGCCCTATGCGCTGGTCGCTTTTGATCGGTCCTCTATTCAATCGGTCAGTGCCTCTGGGAAGCGCCAACTCAACGTAGCTTCCAAACAACTTCGCCGCCCACCGGTAGGTTCATTCTCAGCCCCGCTCGAAGCTCTGGTTCCAAGTTCTCCGTTCGGCAGCCGGATTAGTCCCATTACGGGTGACCCCACCGAATTCCACTGGGGCCAGGACTATGCTGCGGCCTGCGGAACTCGGGTTTATGCGGCCGACGCCGGTGTGGTGCGGGCGGTTGGTTGGCACTTGTGGGGCGGCGGCAACCGTGTGGAGATTGACCACGGCAATGGGCTGATCACCACGTATAACCATCTTCAAGGGATTGCCGTTCACAAAGGCGATTCGGTGGATGTGGGGCAGGTCATCGCAAAAGTTGGCACCACTGGATCTTCCACGGGTTGCCACTTGCACTTTGAAGTCATCAAAAATGGCAAGCATGGTGACCCGCTCGGCTACAAAATGATCGCCATCAAACAAGTGGACCGCCTTGGCAATATCCCCATGACTGACTACTCGCCAGGAGCCGGGAAGAAACCTGACGCGACTCCCGCTTGGGCGGTCCCGGTCCTAGAGCCGGTGGTGAAACCCAGTACCCCTGGGGTCATCAAAGATGACGACGCCCACCCGAGCGTCCCGCCGAAGACGCCTACAACTGCGCCCACCAATTCGTCCACAGCGTCACCAAGCACCGCATCACCGACTACAAAACCAACCACGACGCCGAGTGCCTCACCGTCCGCTTCGCCCCCCGCCTCACCAACGGCGACATTACCCGGTACTGTCACACCATCAGCAGAACCCACGGACATGCCGTCCGCTACGCCCTCCACATCGCCGAGCACGTCACCCAGCGCATCACCCACGGTTTCGCTGACAGCATCCCCAGTGGATTCACCCACCACGGCACCTAGCGAGTCGACGAGCTCGTTAGAGAGCGCTACGGCTATTGCAACCACACCCACGAAGTAATTCCCAGCTAAAAGTGTTTGGCTTAGGTGAGTAGCTCCATCGACCGTGAGGAAAACCATGACTTCCCTGTACAGCACACCCTTGACTATGAGCGACGGCACCGAGACCACATTCGGACGCTTCGAAGGCAAAGCCGTTCTGGTAGTCAACGTCGCATCTAAATGTGGCTTCACTCCGCAATACGAGGGACTTCAGAAGCTGTACACCACTTACAAGGACCAAGGCCTGGACATCCTTGGAGTGCCTTGCAACCAGTTCGCTGGACAAGAACCGGGCACCGATGAGGAGATCGCAGAGTTCTGCCAGGTCAACTTCGGTGTGACGTTCCCCTTAACTCAAAAAGCCAACGTGCGTGGCAAGGACCAGCACCCGCTCTACGCTGAGCTCACTAAGTTCAAAAACGGCATCCTGCCGGGGCTCATCAAATGGAACTTTGAAAAGTTTCTTGTCAGCCGCGACGGCAAGATCCTGGCCCGGTTCGGCTCAAAGGTGGAGCCGGATGCACCCGAGTTGATCGCCGCCGTCGAAAGCGCCTTGGCATAGAGCCCTAAGGCGAGAATCAATTCGTGCCCCTTTCCGCAACATGCCGGGAAAACTTTGCATGTTGTTTGCCTTTTGTCTGGTTTGATAAGGGTTACTGGGGGTACAGAGGAGACGCCGTCTCTTCACGAGTGCTAAGGGCAGCAATGGAGCTCATCGAGGCCGAACATCCACGGCCACGCCATGTTTTAGTTCACCTCAGCGACACCCACCTGGTGGGCGGTCCGGAAGCTCTTTACGGAGCGGTGGACGCCGAGGGCCGGTTACGGCAGCTGATGGGCGAGTTTCTTGCCTCAGGAGTCCGGCCAGAAGCCATCATTCTTACCGGCGATCTGACGGACAAGGGAGAACCGGCTGCCTACCGGAAATTGCGCGGAATCCTTGATCCCGTGTGCCAAGAGTCCGGCGCCCGTCTGATTTTGGCCATGGGCAACCATGACGATCGGGCGAATTTCCGTACTGAGCTCCTGGATGAACTCGGCCACAGTGGCCCGGTGGACGCCGTCTATTCAGTCAACGGCCTGCGGGTGATCACTTTGGACACCACAGTTCCGGGCTTTCACCACGGCGAAATTAGTACCGAGCAGCTTCAGTGGTTGGCCCACGAGTTGGAAACTCCAGCCCCGGACGGCACCATTTTGGCCATGCACCACCCGCCGGTGCCGAGTGTTTTGGACCTTGCAGTTTTGGTGGAGCTGCGCGGCCAGGCAGCCCTTGCAGAGGTGTTGCGGAACTCGGATGTCCGCACCATTTTGGCTGGTCACCTGCATTATTCGACGACGGCGAGCTTCGCCGGCATTCCGGTTTCAGTGGCCTCGGCCAGTTGTTACACCCAAGACCTGACTGTTGCTGTGGGCGGTACACGCGGGCAGGATGGTGCGCAGGCGTTCAACTTGGTACACGTTTACGAGCACACTGTGGTCCACTCAGTGGTGCCACTGGGAAGCAGTGTCACGGTGGGCGAGTATGTGGATGCTGCCGAAACTCAGCGCAGGCTGGCCGCGGCAGGAATTCGGATTCCTGAACGAGCAGCCCAAACTGGCATGATGCGGACGGTTTCTCCCGGGACTAGTTCTCCCAGGGTGCTTTGATCGGGAAGTAGCGTTCCAAGAATTCAACAACCTTTTCTTCGCGTTCATCGGCTGGGACCTCGGGGAAACTGCCGTCATTCAGGCAGAAGAAATCCATGTTCCGCTTGGCTAAGAGCTTGGGCAGATATTTCAGGCCGGAACGCATGGTGGTGTCTACGTACCGAACCTTGGCGTTGGTTTGTGTCACTGCACGCCCGGTGAGCAAGGCGAAGTAGTGGTAGAACGAGTTGGTCACGGAGATGTTGTCAGCTGCACGGAAACGGCTGGCCGCAGTTTTGCGGAACTCTTCGGGGAATTCCTTCTCGATCTGCTCCACGACGCTGCGGCGCAGTGGTGCAGCGGAGTGTTCTAAGTGGCGTGTGGTGATCCGGCCGAAGCGGTTCCAGAGGAGTTTCCGGTTAACCCGGGCCGCGTTTTCAAAGCCGCTGCGCTCGGTGTCGCTCTCACCCAGCCCGATCCGGGTTTCTGCTTCGATGAACTTAGTGATGCCGCCCGGGGTGAAAAACATGTCTGGGTTGATGGGCCGGCCAAAAAACATGTCGTCATTGGAGTACAAGAAGTGCTCTGATAGACCGTCAATTCGGTGAAGCTGGGATTCCACAGCTTGTGAGTTGTGAGTGGGTAGCACCGAGGTGTCTGCGAAGAATTCTTCGCTACGCACAATGGTTACGCCGGGGTGTTCGGCCAGCCAGTGCGGGGCGGGGGAGTCTGTGGCGATGAAGATCCGGCGCACCCAAGGGGCGAACATGTACACCGAGCGGAGCGCGTATTTCAGCTCGTCAATCTGGCGGAAGCGCGCCTCATGATCGTCGCCTTCGCCCACCACTACATCCGTCATCCGTGCTTTGCGTGCGGCTATGTACTCGGGTGAGGAGCCGTCTACCCAAGAGAACACCATATCCACGTCGAAGCGGATGTCGCTCGCGTGATCGGCGAACATATTTTCAATGGTGGGCCAAGAGTGGCCGTAGCGGTCCACGGTGCCGCGAACTGCATCTTGAGCCAGCATGGTGCGCCGGGTCAGGGAGTTTTCTATAGGCAACACCAGTTGCTCGCCTTCAAAGCTCCACAATTCCAGCTGCACACCAAGGGCCGCGCCGTACCGCAGCCCGCCCTTGGGTTCGATGCTGGGCCGGTAGAGGCGGAAGATCCGTGCCTTGGGGTTGGTGGAGAGCTTTCCATCCGCAACGAGCAGTGAGCTTTTTTGTTTGGCATCAACCGTCATCGAGTAGAACGGCTCATTGAGGCAGGCAGCAACCAGCGCAGCACGCATCTTTTTGCGGCTCTTCCAGTCCACTGCGATCACCGGGCGGTCACTGTTGCCACGCACCAAAAGGTACGGCAGATCGGCGTCGGCCAGTACCTTACGAATAAACAGCAGGTCCTCCACCATCGCCTGGTACGGGGTGCGGTCTTGGTTCAGGAGCGAGTAACGCCCCGCGTCTAGAACCACGTCAGTTCGGTTTTTGAGACGGGCACCCGCAGCAGCTGAAATGGGACGGACAAGGTTAGTTTCCTCGTCGGAGGCAGGTCCACCGTAGTGGATTTCTTGCTGCTGCGTGGGCGCGTTAGTGATGGTAAATCTCCAGAAAAGTTGGGGGAGTGTGCTCTTTGAATGATAACCCGCCCCCCTAATCCGCCCACGGGCACGGGGGAACCCCGCGAGACTCTGTGAAACCCCGTTGTCGGCGTGACCTTCCTGCCCAGTTGCTGCGTTGGTGCAAGATTATTTGGCAGCAAATTCCCCTAGATTTCAAGGGTTTGGCCCGCCTGCGGAAAGGGTATTTGGGCAGGAAGGCGAGCAACTGGGCTGGAAGGCCTAGAGGAGGGAGTCCCTAAGGGCCTCGACGCGGGCTTTGATGTCGTCCCTCACAAGGCGCATCCGTTCCATCCCTTCGATCCCGCGCACAGAGGGTTCGTCCGTTTCCCAGACCTCTAAACGCTTGCCTTGGGGCACGTCCAGCTTGGCTTCCGTTCCCAAAATGATTACGGTATCCACTGCGCTGAGAACCTCGTCCGTAACGGCTTTGGGATACTCGCCCGTGATGTCGACGCCGAGCTCTGTCAAGGCTTCCACGGACTGAGTGTTCAGGGATGCGCCGGGTTTTGTTCCAGCCGAATAGACCTTCACCGCGTCACCGGCGAGCTGGCGCATCAGTCCGGCAGCGAGTTGGGACTTGCCGCCGTTTTTGCTGCAGACAAAGAGGACTGAGGGCTGTTCGGCGGTCATGAGGCTGCCTTTTCTGTGGTCAGTGACGCCACGAGGGCTTTGACTCTTTCGTGGATCTGATCCCGGATTTCCCGGATCGTTTCGAGGGACTGCCCTGCCGGATCGGTGAGCTCCCAGTCTTCATAGCGTTTGCCAGGGTAGATCGGGCAAGAATCGCCACAGCCCATGGTGACAACTACTTCGGAGGCGCGTACCACGTCGTCTGTCAGGGGCTTGGGGTATTCCTTGCTCAGATCTAGGCCCATCTCGGCCATGACTGTCAGGATGTTTTGATCCACTTGTGCGGCGGGCATGGACCCGGCGGAGCGAACATGGATTTTGCCTTTGGCTTCGACCGTGAGGAGCGCGGCGGCCATTTGGGAGCGTCCGGCGTTCTGAACGCAAACAAACAACACCTCTGGGGTGTCTGAGGCAACGGCACCCTTTGACTTGGCAAGAGCCAGGAGGCGGTCGTTGGCGAATCGCTCAGTGATGCTTGGGAGGTGTGCGCCAACCTTTGCGGTTCTGGCGAGGGCGGTGTAGGACTCGAAAACGTATCGTTCCACAGTTTCGGCCGCGAAGGTTCCCGCATACCGGTCAGCCAGTCGGGCACTGATCCGCTGGAGAACGTCAGTGTTGTCCTGTAATCCGAGGGGGATTTCTTGACGATCAGTCATGGCAATACTTCCTGTGAGTGGATCGAATTGAATAACTAGGAGTGGCGGGCTTAGAAGTTCTATGCCTGTCGGCCGTGGGCCAAACCCGTGGGGATGCCAAGGAAGGCCGGTTCCGGTGCGGTGCAGCAGCTGGATTCAGGTTGTTCAGCTTCTTCAGCCTGCACGGTGACGGCGGCAGGAGCGCAGCAGCTCGACGCCGGCTCTGCCGCTTCTGGTATTGCAGAGCTGGGGGCGTCGCAGCTGGTTCCCGCGCCAGCAGAGCAGACACCGGTTTCCGGTAATTCAAGATGAACAGCGTCCGACGCCGCGTGGTCACCTGCCAGCGCAGCCGCCACTGAGCGGACTTGCTCGTAGCCGGTGGCCAGAAGGAAGGTTGGTGCGCGTCCGTAGGACTTCATCCCAACGATGTAAAAGTCCTTCTCGGGGTGGGCGAGCATTTTGGCGCCATGTGGTGCCACCGTGCCACACGAGTGAAACTCCGGATCAATCAGTGGACCAAGTTGAGTAGGTGCTTCCACAGCCGGGTCAAGGTCTAGGCGAAGCTCGCGCAAGATGTCCAAGTCCGGCCGGAACCCGGTGCACGGGACAACTATGTCCGCTTCCAGAGTGCGGCCGTCCACAGCGTCAATAACAACTCCGTTGTTTACGGTGTTGAGAGAGCGGATGCCAAAGCCGGTGTGCAATTCGATGGTTCCGGCCTCCACCAAGCGCCGCAGGCGTGAGCCTAGCTGGCCGCGGGCAGGTAGGCCATCAGAATCCTCGCCACCGTAAACCTTTTCAGCGGAGGGACCGCGCACTGCCCAGAGGATGGTGGTGTCCGGTTCCTCGCGGACCAGCGCGGCTAGGTTGATCAGGGTATTTGCCGCCGAGTGACCCGCGCCAACCACTAGGACACGGCGAGCAGCAAATGCAGCCCGGTCCCGTCCCACAACGTCTGGAAGGGACGCGGAAATATGCTTGGAAGCTGCGGCTTCGCCTAAGGCGGGAAGCCCCGAGGTGCCCAAGGGATTCCGGGTGGACCAGGTGCCGGAGGCGTCAATGACAGCTGCCACAACATGGTCACGAACACTACCGTCTTGGTCTTCCACCCGGACCACAAATGGTGTGGTCTCCCGGTTGCGGGAGTGTGTTTTGTCCAGCCCCTGACGGGTTACCGCAATCACTTTGGCGCCAGTGTTCAGGCGCGAGGCGATCTCTGGAGTGTTGGCCAGTGGTGTGAGGTAGTTCTCGATCAATTCCCCGCCGTAGGGGAGCGCCGTGGGGCGTGGAGACTCCCAGCCGGTTCCCTCCAAAAGTCGGACGGCAGCAGCGTCAAGGTTGAACCGCCACGGCGAGAACAAACGAATGTGTCGCCATTGTTCAATGGCTGCACCCGCCGTCGAGCCGGCTTCGAAGACAATAGGGTCCAGGCCGCGTTCCAGCAAATGAGCGGCGGCTGCGAGCCCTACTGGACCTGCTCCGATGACGGCGATGGGAACCTGGTTGGCTGACTCCATGATGGTGCCGATTCTTTCTTATGGGGTTGTGTAAAGAAGTGCTGTGTATAGAGGTGGTAGGTACAGAAGGGAGTGGCTAGGCGAGGGAGGCGATGAGGGCTTCGATGCGGGTTTTGATTTCGTCGCGGATGGGGCGAACGGACTCCACACCTTGGCCGGCCGGGTCCTCGAGCTCCCAGTCCTCGTAACGTTTGCCGGGGAAAATTGGGCAGGTATCGCCGCAGCCCATGGTGATAACGACGTCGGACTCCTTAACGGCCTCGGTGGTGAGGACCTTGGGGATTTCGGCTGACATGTCGATCCCGACCTCGGCCATGGCTTCCACGGCTGCCGGGTTGACCTGATCGGCTGGCTGCGAGCCGGCGGACCGGACTTCGATGGTGCCGGCGGAGAGAGTGGTCAGAAACGCAGCTGCCATCTGTGAGCGTCCAGCGTTGTGGACGCAGACGAACAGGACGGACGGCTTTTTGGTGGTTTCAGTAGTCATAATGTTCTCCAAGTTAGAGCTGTGATGTGGTGGGGAAATAACGTTTGCGGGCCCACAGGGCGGCGTAGACAAGGGCCACGAGCACTGGGACTTCAATCAAAGGCCCGACGACGCCGGCCAGGGCTTGGCCGGAAGCCACTCCGAAGGTGCCAATCGCCACAGCGATGGCCAGCTCGAAGTTGTTGCCGGCGGCGGTAAAGGCCAGTGTGGTGGTCTTTGCGTAGCCCAGTTTCAAGAGGCGGCCTAGGAACATACTTGCACCAAAAACCACCACAAAATAGACCAATAAGGGCAAGGCGATGCGGGCTACGTCTAGTGGTTGGGCGGTGATTCTTTGGCCCTGCAACGCGAAGAGCAAAGTGATGGTGAACAGCAGCCCGTAGAGAGCCCACGGGCCAAGTTTTGGGAGGAACGTGTCCTCATACCAGTCGCGGCCCTTAGCTTTCTCACCAAGGGTGCGGGTGAGGAATCCTGCGATCAGCGGGATGCCCAAGAAGATCAGCACCGAGGTGGTGATGGCCCAGAAAGAGAAGTCAGCGCTGGTGGTGGGTAGACCAAGAAGTGCTGGCAGCCACTGGAGGTAGAGCCACCCCAGCGCACCGAAGGCAATGACCTGGAAGATTGAGTTGATAAATACCAAAACTGCTGCTGACTCGCGATCCCCGCAGGCAAGATCGTTCCAAATCATCACCATGGCGATGCAGCGGGCCAGGCCAACAATGATCAGGCCGGTCCGGTATTCGGGGAGATCCGGGATAAAGATCCACGCCAGTGCGAACATCACCGCCGGTGCCACCAGCCAGTTGAGGATCAGTGAGGTGATCATCAACTTCCGGTCAGCTAACACGCGGTGCGTTTGATCAAAGCGGACTTTGGCGAGAACCGGGTACATCATCACCAGCAGACCCACCGCAATCGGCAGGGACACTTGGCCCATCTTGGCTGCTTCAAGTGCCGTGTTTAGCCCGGGGATGAGGTTGCCCAAGAGGAGCCCTAGGGCCATGGCCGCGATGATCCAAACGGGCAAAAACCGATCAAGTGTGGAGAGCTTGCCCACCACTGTAGCTTTGCTGTCTTGAGGTCCGCCGCGCTCACGTGGTGGCGTTTGGGTTGAGATGCTCACAAAGCTCCTGAGTGGATCGAGGTAAATTGATGAAGATCGATATAGGAAGTATCACCAGCTGTATCGATGAATGTCAATATATGTGCATAATGGGAAGCGTGAACACTGTGCAAACTCTTGAGCCTCAGGCGGCGGCTGCGTGCTGTGTGCCCACCGCAAAGCCAGCCTTGAGTGCGGAAGAGGCGCAGCAAAAGGCGCAACTTTTCAAAGCCTTGGCAGATCCCAATAGGTTGCGGCTGCTCTCAATCGTCAAAGCCGAAAGTTCAGGCGAGTCTTGCGTCTGCGACCTCACCGAACCCTTAGGACTGGGTCAGCCAACGGTTTCGCACCACCTTAAAATTCTCGTTGATGCTGGCCTCCTGCACCGCGAAAAGCGCGGAACGTGGGCCTACTACTCCATGGTTCCTGGCGCTATGGAAAGCGCTGCCGGCATACTCGCCACGCTATAAACCTGCGTTCAGCCAGCAAATTCCTCACGCCAACGCCGCAAAAAAGCCCCACCAGCGTGGTCATGAATAACCTCTGGCCCCAGGCCCAAATCCGAGGCAGTCAGCACCTGATACGGCTTCTCTGGAACGCCATCTGCCGGACGCACATCAACGTGCTTGACCTCGTGATTGTGGTGGTGAAGCCAGTCAGCCATGGCGTAGTCAGTGCGTGAATCGCCCACTGTCCGCCACGCCAGTGGCGCAATCCCGGCAGCAGTCAAAAGTTCGACGGCGCGCGAGGCGCCCAAGTCTTTACCCAAGTGCACCGACTCAATGTCGGTGGAAATAATGGTGGGGTCCAGCTGGAAGTCCGGGCCGTCGTCGGACCTTAACTCAGCCACAGAGGCACTCTTTGTGTGGTCCAAAATGGTTGCGCTGAGCCCGTGTTGGCCCATCAACTCAAGCGCTTTCTGATCAAAAGCGCCCTGAACGGCCAGATAGTCCTTGTTGCTGACGTCAGTGCGCTGCTCCACCGAAACCATGGCGTGCTTGGTGTGGTCATAAAACATGTGATCGGTGAATTCGCGCTCCACCAATTCCAGAACACTCTGAGCGTAGGCGGCCGGTACCGCCAGCTCCCGGTCCACCTGTATTTGGCTGTCCCCTTTGGAATCAAAGCTGAACCACACGGCACCCTTTTCACAAATGGCATGAATGGTGACGCCCTCCGGTATCCCCGCAGCGAGCATGGGTGTCATCACCTGTTCCTTAATAAAGGAATCGGAGCGGCCGGTGTTGAAAATAACCGGAACCCCTGCGGTGGCCAATGCAATCAGCTCGGAAATGATTTCCGGCTTCACTTGCCTCGTCTCCGGGCTAGCCACCGGACCGTCAACGTCAAGGAGCAGGGCGAGTGGCGGGCGGGCGGCGTGCGCAGCGGGAGCAGTCATACTCCCATTGTTCTCCCCGCCGAGTGGCGCGGACAAATGATCACCATTTGGCTACAAACACACCGGACACTGCGCGCGTCGTTCACAGGATGGCCGCGGGTCTCTACGCTGGATAGGTGATCTTCAAAGCCGTGGGCGACGGGCGCCCTTATCCCGACCATGGATACAACACGCCTAAAGACTGGGTGAAATTGGCGCCGCGCCCCATTCGCCTGGATGAGCTGGTCACCACCAAGCGCACCCTAGACCTAGATGCCCTCCTCGCCGAGGACTCGACGTTTTTTGGCGACTTGTTCCCCCACGTTGTTCAATACCAAGGTGTCCTCTACCTTGAGGATGGCCTGCACCGGGCAGTGCGGACGGCTCTGCATCAGCGCACGGCCATCCATGCCCGAGTTTTGGTCATCGATGGCTAAGGACCCGTCCCACCTTCACGGGCACCGGGTGATCAGCGGGAATGACCTTCGCGAGACTTTTGTCCCAGATGATGAAGCTGAGGAAAACCCGGGAAGGTACCGCCGGAGGTTGGTTCACGGGATTGTTCTGACACTATTGGTGGGCCTTGTAGTGGCCGCCATTGTTGGGGCATTAGCCATTATGAAGGGCTACATTGCGTTCCCCTCCAGCACGCCCAGCCCAACATTTAGCTCGGCTTGCCCGGCAACCAAGTTTGACTACCAGCCCAATGACAAGATCAAGGTCAACGTCTACAACTCCACGAACATCCCCGGGCTGGCCTCGAAGGTTGCAGCGGAATTGAGGGCGCGCAAGTACAAACTTGGCGAAGTGGGTAACAAGGCCATCAACTACCAAGGAACGGCGGTAGTGGTCTCCGGTGCCACGGGCCAGCTCGGTGCCTTTAATGTCCAGCGCAACACCCCTGGTTCAGACTATGTTCAGGACAACCGCACGGACGCCAGTGTTGATCTGATTGTCAGCACGAATTTCAAGGCTCTGACTAAAACGGAGTTAGTTGACCAAACCCCCGGTGCACTACAGTGCCCGCGCGAAGAGCGCAGGGTTTCCAACGGCACACCCGTTGCCACGATCCCGGCCACTCCCGCGGCGAAAAAGTAAGTCAGGCTGCTGACTCAACCACAGCTTTTTCAGCCGCAGGTTTTTCAGCCACGGCGTCAGGTGCGGCGATCACCATGGGGTTCCCCTCGGCGTCGAACATGGCACCGGCGCCGTGCTGAATAAAGCGCACGGTGGACTCAATGTGCCGCTCGAGGTCGGGGGAGCCCGGCTCGCTGGCCTTGCCGCGCGATGCGCTTGAGGCGAGGGTGCCATGAATGAGCTGCGCGGTGGCCGTGACATCAGATTCCGGCAAAAAGCCCTGGTCAATCCCATCCTGCAGGATCTCTTGCAAAAGTAAGTTCAAATCAGAAACGTGGTCCGCTAACTTCGCGAAAGAACCCGGCGAAAGTACAGCGCCCATGGCTGGTCCTGGCGGTAAATGCCTGCGCGTGAGGTCCTCCACTTGGGCGCGGATGTACACGGCCAGTTTCCCCACCGGGTTCGCCACGGCGTTGAGGTCAGCGCGCAGCTCAGTGATGAACTTTTCCGTCTCGTCCAGCGCGTAGGAGATCAGCAGCTGCTCCATGTCCGCGTAGTAGTTGTACACGGCCGTCCGGCCCACACCAGCGTGCCGTGCCACATCCGTCATAGTCAGTCCGGGGAGTCCATGCGTAAATAGGAGCTCGCCGAAGGCGGTGAGGATGCGTCGCTGAGTTTCGGCACGCTGGGCCACGTTACTCGACGCGGAAATTTTAGGCATAAAGACAGATTAGCTGTTTATGTCAGCAAAGTATGCATCGAGGGAACGACGACGGCGGCTCGCTAGATGGCGCAACCGTCCGGGCCGCAAGCCTCAGCATCCGTGGCGCCAACATTGATCAAGGGGTTGGCTTCAGCCCATGCCTGTTCCAAAGCGGAGGCGAAAACCTCGGCAGGTTGAGCTCCGGAGATCCCGTATTTACGGTCGATCACAAAAAACGGCACACCGCTCACACCCAAAGCGCGGGCTTCGGCGAAGTCGTGACGGACGTCCTCAGCGAAACGGTCCGAGTTCAACATGGCGGAAACGTCCTCCGCAACCAAACCCAAGCTGGTGCCAAGTTCCTGCAGGTACTCGGTGTTCCCGATGTCCTTGCCGTGCTCAAAGTGATCGCTCAACAGGCGCTCTTTAGCTTCGGCGCCCTTACCGGACTCCTCCGCCAAATGGATCAACCGGTGGGCGGTGAAACTATTGGCTACCACCACGGAATCGAAGTCATAGCTCAGGCCTTCGCCGGCGGCCTGCTGGGCCACATGGGCGAACATACCCTTGACCTGCTCGGGGTCCAAGCCCTTGCGCTCGCTGAGGTAGGACAGTTCGGTGCCGTCATAGTGTTCCGGGAGTGTGGGGTCCAGCTGGAAGCTGCGCCACTTCACCTCAACCTTGTCCTTGTGCGGGAATTCGGCGAGGGCGGACTCAAAACGGCGTTTGCCGATGTAGCACCACGGGCAGGCAACATCGGACCAGATCTCAATCTTCATACTGGCTCAAACCCTGACAGACAACGGAACATTCCCTCATTGCAGTGGGCGTTCCATCACAAAGTCGTTTTCCACGGAGTCGCCCAAGTGAAAGGTTTTGACTCCCACTTGGGTGAACCCTGATTTGCCGTAAAAGCGGAGTGCGCGTGGATTGTTTTGGTTGACGTTGAGCCATATTCCGGCCGGATTTCCCGCAAGCTTCCCGGCAGTGTCTAGGCTCGCCTGCATCAGCCTCGCCGCAGCACCTTGGCCGTGGAAATCGGGGTGGACGTAAAACTTGCTCAACTCCACCGAAGGCAGCAGCGTCAGGGCTGCGGCAACGTCTGGGTCAGTGGTGGGGCGGTTCACCATCAGCGAGTAAGCCCGTAGACCAACCTCGTTTTCTAGGACGGTGATGGTTACCCCAGCGTCCGCGAGGTACTCCGCGAAAGACCCCACACTCAGGGTTCGGGCAATGTGAGCGGAAATATCGGCCGGTGAGGAGGTGGGCGGGCAGGCCAGCGGAAAGGTGACGGCGGCCAGCTCAGCCAGCGCCTCGGCGTCGGACGTGGTTGCCGGGCGGATGGTGTACGTCATAAGTCAAACTTTAGTCTCGGCTTTGCCCCGCGAGGTACGTCCGGATGCTGTCCACCACCAGCTGGTGATCCTCCTCCGAGGACAGCCCAGAAACGGTTATCGCCCCAATAACTCCGGTGCCGCGGACCCGAATGGGGAAGGAGCCGCCAGCCAAGGTGTACTCCTCGGGTGCAAGCCAACCGCCGCCCAAGGGACTCCGGGCCGAAAACTGCTCAGACAACAACGCGGTGCTGTGCTCAAAGCGTAGGACCGAGGCGGACTTGCGGCGGACCCACGCCTCTTGATCCGCCGTGGCACCAGGCAGAACACAGCGGAACAGGATCACATTGTGCCGGCGAATATCGATCATCACGCCAGCATCCAGGGTAATGGCGCGGTTGGCGATCAATGACCCCAGCTCCCACGCATCACCATGGTCAAACTGGGGGAAGACTAGCTCGTCCTCTTGCCGTAGCAGTTCGGTGAAACGGGCCGAATCAGTCATTGGAACCCAACTCCTTATCAGCGTTGTACCTCAGGCCAATCTGGCGGCGAATCTCGTCCATGGCGGACATAATCTGCACACTTTCCGAGGGCGGAAGAATGGTCCCGGAGGTGGCACCTGTGCTAACCAACCGCTCCAGCTCTGCGGCTTGGAACTGCATACCCCGGCCCTTCACCGGTTGATCAAAACTCTCTAGCTCAGTGCCGTCGAGGTCAAAAACCTTAAACGGTGTTGGTACGTACCAGGTGGATTCGATGTCGATCCAGCCCTGGCTACCAATGACCACTGCTCGGTTGGGCCCGGCAGCATCTAGCTCACAATCCACCACCGCCTGCCCACCGTCCGGGTAGTCAAAGATCGCAGCAGTTTGCCCGTCCACACCGGTTTCCGTCATTGTGGCGCTGGCATGGATCTGTTCAGGGGCGCCCAGAATGTCAAAAACAAAGGAAATCGGGTAAATACCCAAGTCCAACAAAGCTCCGCCGCCCAAAGCCGGATCGTTAATCCTGTGGGCAGGATCGCGAGGCAGGCTCTGGTTGTGGCTTGCCACCACTTTCCGGACCTCGCCAATGGTCCCGGCGTTGATGATCTCGCGAATCCGGACCATGTGCGGAAGGAAGCGCGTCCACATGGCCTCGAGAATAACCAGACCATTGGACTGGGCACAGTCAACAAGTTCTTCTGCTTCACGGGCGTTCATGGTGAAGGATTTTTCCACCAGCACGTGTTTCCCAGCGCGCAGAGCCAGGAGCGCATTTGCGTGGTGGAAGGGGTGCGGCGTGGCAACGTAAATCACGTCCACATTAGGGTCTGCCACCAGATCTTCGTAGCTACCGTGAGCGGTGGGGATACCAAACTCTTCACGGAAGGCTTGAGCTGATTCGAGACTGCGGGACCCCACGGCCTGGACCGCAAAGCCGTTCTCAATCAAGTCTTTCGTTTGCAGCCCGGCAATAAAACCGGTGCCAAGGATGCCCCAGCGGATGGTTCCGTCGGAGGTGCCGGTATTAGGGATCACGTAGTTAGTCCTTTATTGAGTCAGTGAGCGGGTACGCCACAAATGCAAAATGCGCGGAGTCCGGCGACCAGCTGTTGACGTTGAGGGTACCTTGACCACCGAAAAGTGGCCATGTTTGGAGGGAAGTGGTCCAGTCCTGGGTCGAGACAAGTACGACGTCGACTGGCAAGTCAGCGGGGTGGCCCACCGTGCCACTGGGGAACTGGATGTAACTGGCGTATTGTCCGTCGGGGGAAAGATGCGGGAACCAGTCGACGGTCTTGGACTTGAGCAGCTGCTCGAATCCGCTGCCATCTGCCTGGATCCGGGCCAGTTGGGCGTGGCCGGGTTCTATGCTGAAGGATTCCGTATTCAGGTAAAGCCACTTGCCGTCCGGGGAGTATTCTGGGCCATCGCAGTGGCCCGGGCCCACGTCAACTTTGACGGTGGCACCACCATCGGCGTTGAGTCTGCGGATCACAGTGCCTCCTCAGTAGGGGTCAGTTCTTTGATGAGGATGTTCCTCCATCGGCATTGTGCGCCTCGGCCCCAGCGGGCTTCCCCGAAATACGAATCGTTGTCGTGCACTTCCAAAGCAATGTGTCCGCGTTCACCGAGTGCTTCCAAGACGTCCGCCGGGTTGTAATCCGGCGAGTCTAGGGTAGCTGTGTTCAGTTCCCCGATTTTCAGCCCGTTAACCCAGGTAGTAATGACTGGCAGTGCACCGACGCAGCGGATCCGGAGTTCGTTCCAATCATCCCAGCGCCAAACTTTGAGGAAATCGTCGACGTCCGCGGCGTAGCTGAGCCGGGAACGCTTCTCTTCCGTCACTGGCTCCACAGATGTTTCCGGATTGTCGGCGATAAGTCCGGTAGGGCGGCCGTCCGCATCGGTGTCTGCATCGACGGCGAACGGCACCGCCGAGAAACTGGCCAGGCCGTTGCCGAAGAATCCCCCGATGCCACCGGAAGGACGGTGGTCTACCAAGACCTGGAAACCCTCCCAGCTTTCCGGGCGGCGCCGGAGCATTACGCCGGTGTCCGCGGGCCAATCGGGCCGCATCTCCAAGACCAGTTCGAAGTCGTCGTAGGCCTGCTCGGTCACTAGATATCCGCCGTATCCGCTGCCGGGGGTGTCTTGCTCGCCAACCAAGACACCGTCCTGTACGAACCACCGGGCGGGGTGCTTTTCAGGGTCCACTGGGACTTCGCGGCCGTTCGCGGCGAAGATGTCCAGCACACCGGGGCCGCCGGGGTACAACGTCCCATAGATGCGGGGCACGGCCCGCCATCCGTCAAGGGTTGTGCCGTTGAATAGTGGGACGAAACCGTCGTTAGGCGCCGTGTTTTCTAGCATGCTGTGTTAGTCCTGGTGGCTGAATGCGGCGTCGAAGCTGGTTTGTGAGGGCGGGAAGTCGAATTTTTTGAGTGCTGCAAGCGCTTCGGGAGCTCCGTGGAGCCGATCCATTCGGGCGTCTTCCCATTCGATTGAGATGGGGCCGTTATAGCCGATCGCGGACAAAGCCCGGAAGGATGATTCCCATGGAACATCGCCGCGGCCTGCCGAGACAAAGTCCCAACCACGGCGCGGATCTCCCCACGGCAAATGAGACCCCATGATGGTGTTCCTGCCGGTGGGGCGCAGCTTGGTGTCTTTGCAATCCACATGATAAATCCGGTCTTTGAAGTCCCAGATGAAGGAGACCGGGTCAATGCCTTGCCACATAAAGTGGGACGGGTCCCAGTTCAGACCGAACGCCTCGCGGTGGCCAATCGCTTCAAGTGTCCGCACAGTGGTCCAGTAGTCGTAAGCGATCTCAGATGGGTGAACCTCGTGGGCAAAACGCACTCCGCACTCATCAAAGACGTCTAGGATCGGGTTCCAGCGGTCTGCGAAGTCTTGGTATCCGGCCTCGATCACTGAGGCTGGGACGGGCGGGAACATGGCAACGTATTGCCAGATCGAGGATCCGGTGAACCCGACCACGGTTTTCACACCGAGTGCCTTGGCTAGGCGTGCGGTTTGTTTCATTTCTTCTGCAGCGCGTTGGCGGACTCCTTCGGGGTCCCCGTCGCCCCAGACTTTGGATCCCACTATGGCTTGGTGGCGGAAGTCGATGGGGTCATCACACACGGCTTGGCCCTTGAGGTGATTAGAAATAGCCCAGACTTTTAGGTTGTATTTCTCTAGCACGGCCAGTTTTGACTCTACATAGCCGGGCTCATCCCAACGCCAGGCGTCTAGGTGGTCACCAGAGACAGCGATCTCGAGTCCGTCATAACCCCATTCGGAAGCGAGCTTGGCTACTTCTTCAAAGGGAAGGTCAGCCCATTGGCCGGTGAAAAGTGTGTACGGGCGGGGCATGTCAGGCTCCTTCGGTAGGGGATTCGTTGAGCTGGATGAGTGAACTTTTAGCCGCTGAACTCTCTTCGATACCAGCCAAAATACGTTGAACTTTTAGCCCGTCAAGGAACGAGGGCGTGGGGGCAGTTCCGTCCGCAACGCCCCTGAGGAAGTCGTTGAGTTGGTGCGTAAAAGCATGCTCCCACCCCAGGAAGTGGCCTTGAGGCCACCATGCTTGGATGTAAGGGTGTGCGGGTTCGCTGACCAGAATGCTCCGGAATCCCTGCTCGCGTACTGGTGCAGTGGCGTCAAGGAATTCGAGCTCGTTAAGGCGTTCAAGATCAAACTTCAGCGCGCCTTTATCCCCGTAGATCTCCACACTCAACGCGTTTTTCCGGCCCGTGGCTACCCGTGAAACATCCACTGAGGCGATAGCCCCGGAGGTAAGAGTCAGCGTGGCCCACGCGGCGTCATCGACTGTTACCTCTTCAAGGCCGTCCGGGCCAGGACGTTGAGCGGTAAAGGTGTGTAAGCGTCCGCTAACGTCGGTGACGTCCTCACCCAAGAGGTAAAGGACCTGATCAACGGCATGAGAGGCAATGTCTCCCAGGGCCCCGGAACCGGCAGTGTCCTTGCGTAAACGCCACGTCATGGGTGCCTGGGCATCGGAAAGCCAGTCCTGCAAATATGAAACCCGTGCCTGCGTGATGGTTCCTAGCCGGCCCTCGCTGATGAGCTCCCTGGCCAAGGCCAGGGCAGGGACACGCCGGTACGTGAAACCCACCATCGACTGCACGCCATTAGCCGCGGCTGCAGTTGCCGCAGTCACCATGTCCTCAGCCTCACGCACCGTGTTAGCCAAGGGCTTCTCCACCAGCACATGCTTACCTGCCTGCAGCGCCGCGATAGCAATCTCGGCATGCAAAAAACCGGGGGCACAAATGTCCACAATATGAATGTCATCGCGGGCAATGACCTCGCGCCAATCCGTGGCCGACTCCGCCCAACCATAACGCTGGGCAGCTTCCGCAACACGTTCAAGATCAGTGCCCACCAAAACTTTTTGCTCAACGGCCGGGACGTCAAAGTAGGAGGCAACATTCCGCCACGCATTCGAATGAGCCTTACCCATAAACGCGTAACCAATCATCGCCACACCTAGCGTTGAGCCGCCCGGTGAACTCCGGGAGGCCTCCGTGCTCACGACTTAGCCTCAAGGGTGGCGGCCGCTGAGTCCCAGTCCTCAGGCAGGGCCGGTGTTTGTGTGGCGGAGCTTTCCACCGCCACAAATTCGCCGTGTTGTGCTGACTCGGTGATGGACACCAAGGTGTCCACCACATGGAAAGCGAGTTCGCCCGGCGCACGGTGTGGCACACCGGCGCGCAAAGAACGCGCCATATCTAGGGCGCCCATTCCGCGTCCCACGGCTGGTCCCGTCGCCTGAATGACCTCAGGCTCGTCCACGTCAGCGCGCCACAACTGCAGTTCGCCGTCGAAATAGTTGGGGTCAGGAACCACGAGTGTGCCCTCAGTTCCGGTGATCTCCACAAACCCTGCCCGCTTGAGTGGGGATTCAAAACTGAACACACTGTGCGAGGACGCGCCGCCTTCGAACTGCAGCATCGCCGAAACGTGGGTGGGAACTTCGACGGCGAATTCCTCGCCAGCCTTGGGCCCGGAGCCAACCACGCGGGTCTCTTTGGCTTTGGAGCCAATAGCGGCCACCTTGCGGACTGAACCAAAGGCTTGGACCAGGGCCGTGACGTAGTACGGGCCCATATCGAACAACGGGCCTGCGCCGTGCTGGAACAAAAAGGCCGGGTTCGGGTGCCACGACTCAGGTCCGGGCGTTTGGAACATGGTCAATGCGGTCAGTGGTGTGCCAATGTCCCCGCGCTCAATGATCCGGCGAGCAGTTTGAATACCGGCACCCAAAAAGGTGTCCGGGGCGCAGCCCAAACGAATGCCTGCTTCTTGCGCGGTTTTGAGCAGTTCCAGCCCGGATTCACGGTCTAGCGAAAAAGGCTTTTCTGTCCAAACGTGTTTGCCGGCCTTGACTGCTGCAGTGGCCACTTCAACGTGCGCTGCCGGAATGGTCAGGTTCACAATGAGCTCAACGTCTGGGTGGTTGAGTGCCTTGTCAACGCCGCCCCATTCGGGGATGTTGTACTCCTTGGCGCGGGCTTGGGCGGCTTCCTCAAAGAGGTCAGCAATCACCAATACCTTGAGGTCTGGGAACACCGTGATGTTATCCAGATACTGCTTGCTAATGTTGCCAGCGCCAATTACAGCAACTCCAACGGGGCCTCGGCGGGCGGACGGGGTGTTTAAGTAATCCTGGCTCATGCCTCGGAACCCTTTCCTGCTGCTTCGGTCAGGTAGGCCAAGCTCTGGGCGATACCTTCAAAAATGTCTCCCGAGTAGTCGTCAAATTCCACCACACCCACTTCGAGCGACTTCGCGGCGTTGATCACGTCTAGGACGGGGATGCTGCCTTGGCCGGCGGGCTTTTGGGCCTTGGTGTCACGGTTACCGGGCCCGTCCTTGATGTGAATGAGCTTCACCCGATCACCCAAACGGGCCAACAACTCCACAGGGTCTTCGCCACCTACTGAGGCCCAATAAGTGTCTACTTCAAGGACCACTTCGGGGTCCAAGAGTCCTGCGAAGTACTCGAGCGCCGACTGGCCCTCAATCTTGGAAGAGAGCTCCCATTCGTGGTTGTGGTAGCCCACCCGGATTCCGTATTCAGCGGCTTTTTTGGCAGCTTGGTTGAGCTTCGCGGCGGTGGCCTGAATGTCCTCGGCACTTTGCCAATGCTCGGCGGGGTGGAAAGGGTCGATCACAATTGAGATGCCCAGTTCCTTGGCGGCGGCAAAGATCTCATCCTGGTCTTTGCTTAACAGGGGAGCGTGGCCGGAAGGGGCTGTGAGCCCATTTTCTTTCAGGGCTGCGCCAAGCTCCTTGGCTGTGGCAACGAAGTTGTACGGCTCCACCTTGGTGTAACCAATCTGAGCCACCTTTGCGATGGTGCCGGGAAGGTCCTCGGCGATCGCGTTGCGGAGTGTGTAGAGCTGAAGTGAGTACGTCATCGGATTCCTTTAGGGGACTAGTAGTTCAAAGAATAGGGTGTGTGGTTCTTAGCGTCCGGCCAAGGACCCGCCAATGCCACCAACGCTGAAATATTTGTTCAAGCAGGCAAAAACGATGACCGGCGGCAGCATCATCACCACGGCCAGAGCCATCACTCCACCCCAGTCGGTTTGGTTCTGCTGGAAGAAGGACTGAACACCCATCGGCAGGGTGAAAACTTCGTTGGAACGCAAAAACACAATCGCCACCAAGTAGTCATTCCACGCGAGCAAAAATGCGAAGATCGCGGTGGAAAGGATGCCAGGAAGCGAGTTCCTCAGCACCACCTTGGTGAAGGAGCCAAACACTGAACACCCGTCAATCCAAGAAGCTTCTTCGAGGCTGACTGGGATTGAATCAAAGTAAGCAGCCATCATCCACGTGGCCACCGTCATGGTGGAGGCAACGTAAACAATGGTGATGCCCATCAGGTTGTCAGCAAGGCCCATGTTGGCGAACAAAATAAACAGCGGCACCACGGAGGTGATGATGGGCAAAGACTGCATCACAAAAAGCAGCAAAGAGTAGCCAGCCACGGTTCGGCTGCGGCCCCTTGAAAGTACGTAACCGGCCGGTGCAGCCACGGCCACGGAGACCAGCACGGTGGCCATGGTGACCACCAGGCTGTTTTTGAGCCATGTTGCAGCGAGTGTTTTCTCAAACACGGCACTGAAGTTCTCCAGTGTGAATCCAATAGTGCTGCTGCTTTGGGCAGGCGTAACGGCCAAGACCACCACCACAATGATGGGGATCAAAACCACTGCGGTGATGATCAGGATGAACATAAACCGCCACCAACGCCCACGCATTCCGGCCTCGGTGAGAGCACTATGTGAAGCAGCTGGAGTTTTTGCGGTGATTCCCGTCAGCGGGGAGCTGGTTTTGCTGTGAAGAACTGTGCTCATGACTCAACGCTCGACTTTCGGATCTGGCGGTAAAGAATCGTGGAGATCACCACAAGGGTGATGGTCATCAGGAAGGCGATTGCCACACCCGGGCCCGTTTGGAAGTCCTGGAAAACCGTGCGGTACGCGAGGACCACCAGAGACGTAGTGGAGTTCACGGGGCCGCCACCGGTGAGCAGGTAAATCGTGGGGAAATCGTTGACGCAGAAGATGGTCATCAGAATCCACGAGATATAGGTGGAACGGGCAATCAGTGGAAGCGTGATCTGAGTGAACTGTTGCCACTTGCTGGCGCCGTCCACACTTGCTGCCTCGTAGACGGTGCTATCCACCGAAGCCAGGGCCGAGCTGGTCATCATCATCATAAAAGGGAAGCTGACCCAGACCTTAAAAACGCACACCATAATGGCTGCCAAGGTGGGGTCGGCTAAGAAGTACGGTGCCTCAATCCCCAAGGCTTGGAACATCATGGGAACGGGGCTAGTGGGGGTGGAAACCAACCAGTTCCACGCCGTTGATGAAACCACAACCGGCACCACCCAAGGCAGCAACAGCAACACCTTAAAGGTGCTCCCGGCCGGGATTTTGGTCCGCAAGAGTAAAGCCAAACCCATTCCGACAAGCCACGATCCAAAAACGCCAACAATCGTGAAAATGAGCGTGAACTGGGCAGCCTTCCAGAACTTTGGAGAGCTCAAAACGTTTGTGAAGTTGTCAACTCCCACAAACTTGCCCATTTCGATGAGCGATCCATCGTGGGTAGCCTGGATAGCGGCCTGCACCAACGGATAACCGTGGATGAGGACTAACAAAATCACTGAAGGAAATAGTAACCAGAAGAACGTTTTGCGGGTCTGAGAGCTGAGTTTGCTGGTGCGGTTGGCGGCAGGAGGCAGGCCCCCACCGCCGGGGCCAAGCCCTTTACGGGCCCGGGCAATGCCGGCTGTGGTCATCATAAGGAGATCCTCCGCTTAGGACTTAATGACGGACTTGAGGCCGTCTTCGAAGGTCTTGAGTGCGGTTTTGGCATCGGCCTGGCCGGAGAGGATGGTCTGGGTGAACTGGTTCAGGGCCTGTCCGCCGTCGAGCGCTGCAAGGTTCGCGTTCAAGGTGGTGCCCTGTGAAGCGAAGGTTTTGGCAATGGGCTGCCATTCCTTAACGATCTTGACGTTGTTGGCGTCGTTGGTGAATTCCGGTGTTTCGGTGATGGACTTGAACACCGGGATGGAGTTCATCAGGCCCTGCTTCCAGAGGTCCTTGATCTTGCCCAAGTAGTCCGCCAAGAAAGCGTCTGAAGATTCCTGCGACGGAGTGTTTTTGTACATCATGATGTTGTTCGGGAAAACAATGGTGGCTTTGTCACCGTGTGGGCCGGTGATGGGGTCCGCCACGAGCAAGTCGCCAGAGGTATCACCTACACGTGCCGGAACGCCCACCTGGAAGAGCCCAAAGCCAGCCTTTTTGTCCTTCCACTGTGCTGACATGTTGTCCGTGGTGTATCCCAAGCAGGCGGGGTCAATGAGCCCGGCGGAGCGCATTTCGAGCACAAATTCCATGGCCTCAACGTTGCGATCATTCATCAAGTCCAGCTGCCCGTCCTTGGTCCACACGCCACCACCGTTGTTGACCATCATCATGATCATCGTGTGGTTGCCGTAGTTGTTGCCTGAACCGGATCCGGTCATAAAACCAAAGGCCCCAATCTTCTTGAGTGCCTTGCCGGCTTCAAGCATGGTTGGCCAGTCCTTGGGCAACTCAACCCCGGCCTTCTCAAAGAGCGACTTGCGGTACCAGAACATACGCATATCAAGCTGCCACGGCACTGCCACGTAACCCTTGTCCGATTTGAATGGGTCAAGCACACCGGGCAAGAAATCGTCGAACTGGCCGTTCTTCTTCAATAGTTCAATAGCGCCATCGGCGTAAGCGATTTGGCCCTGCTGCTCGAACTGGAACGCCTGGAATCCGCCACCGGTAGAAACGGCCGGACCGGTCTTTGAGGCAATTGCGGAGGAGAAGGTTTGGTAGAAGTTGTTCCACTGAATGATCTGGTAGCTTGCCTTCGCTTTGCCCTCTGCCGGGGCATAGGAGTCAACGAGCTTTTGTGCTGCCGTGTTGTAAGCCGGGGTGCCCCACGGCATGTCCCAGAACTTGATTTCGCCCTTGCTTCCGCCGCCACCGCTTGCGGAGCCACCGCCACATGCGGCCAAGAGTGGAACTGCCGCAGCCGCCGCAGTTAGACCAAGGAAATTCCGCCTCGAGAAGTTGCTCGATGCGATTGACTTTGTATTCATGCTGGTTCCTTTCGAGGCCGTGAGCGAAGATATTCGCTCACGGTCCGGCTCTTCATTGAGTAGGTACTGCTTTGTGACTGGGTACTGCTATTGATCGGATAGTGCTCAGTGGGAAAAGAAGTTGTGTGCCAGCGCAGCGAAATCGTCAAGATCCGGGGCGGACGTCCGCTGCTGGAGATGTTGATACAGCCGCCGCCACGAGGCGCGGTGGGCAGATTCGTAAAGTGTGGGCAACAGCCGTTCGCCGTCTGAGTTGGTGATGCGAACAGTGGCAGGCGCAGCAACGGCTGGCTCTGGCAGCGAAAGCTGCACACCGCCGTCGGACGTCAAGAGGTTGACAGTGAGGACCGCGGAGCGGGCATTGGTCAGGACACCTTGCAGAGCCGCGGGGGCGCCGTTGGCCAGCTGGGCGGAGGCGCTGTACCCGTGTGAATCGGTGCGTAGTATCCGCACCTTTTGAAGCGGGCCACTAACGCGTACGACGCCGGTGACCTGCTCTGAAAATAGTTCACCGGGGTCTGTACCCACCGCTGCTGTGGCCACCGAATCCAGTAGAACTGAAGGCTCCGCATATTCGTTCAGCGCCTGAGCGGCTTCTGCAACGAGGGCAGGGTTGGAAGCCCAACGGTGGTCCAGAACAACAGTGGTTTTTCTGGCATTGGTCGCGTGTTGCAACGCAGCGGTGTCCTCAGGAACGGGGTGTACCACCACAATTCCGGGAGTGCCAAAGTTCACTTGGTCCAGAGCTCGCCGCGTCCAGCCAGCGTGTCCGCTGAGAATAACTACGTCAGGTTGCTGTTCGGTGTTGCTGGCCGTTGGTTGCGAAGCTGGGCAGAAGCTTTCCGGAAGCGAGGCGAGTGTGGCTGCTGCTATGCCTTCGATGCGGAGGTCCTGGAAACGAACCGTATATTGGGCGCTCATGATGCTGCCCCCGCAAGTTCCACAGCTGCGTCCGCAATGCTGATGGCGAAAGTGAGATCGTGGATCAGGGATTGGGCATCCGGAGCCTTTTTGCTCCCGGCAGCGATGGCAGCAAGTTCACGCCATTCGCCCTCATAGCCGTTGTAAGCGTAGGGCCCGTAGCTTCGGGTCTCTGTGCCGGAGCTGATGGTGGCCACGGCTGAGCCGGCTTGAACGTAAGAAGGGGTGAAATCGATTCTCAGTGCGGCGTCGTCGGAAATCGCCTCAAAGTTCCATTCCGGTTTCCACGTTGAGTTCATGGCTGCACGTAATTCAATGGTCCGTGTGCCAGCCTGCAAGGAAATGACATAGCCGAAGGGTTTTACACGCTTGGCCTGAAGAACTTGGATGTTTTCGAAATCGGGCGTAAAGCGCCGGACCAAGGGGAGGTCGTGAATCGCTAGGCCCATCACTCCGTCACGGAGCACTTTTTGCAGTTGGGCGAGTTCTTCAGCTGCTGCGAGCTGAGCTGTGGTGGCCTGATTGTTGGATGAATTCCCCGCCGGCCGGTCCCGGACTTCTGTGGCAAAGTCTTCAAAGCGAGGGTTGGGCGGCAAAACAATCGAGGACCGGATGGTGTGTGCATCCGTCAGCAACCCCTCCCAGTGCTCAGCACTACCCCAGGATTCGGTGGCGGCGAGCCAGCCGGGATCAAAGGTGTGCATGGCACCCACAATGATCGGCACACCGGTTTCTGCGCTGACCGCCGCGATTTTTTTGGCTTCGTCAACATTCATCGCAAAGGGCTTCTCGCACAGAATCGCTTTTTTCCCAGCCCGGCAAGCTGCTATCACTTGCTCGGCATGAAATTGGTGTGGGCTGCAGATGGCTACGATCTCTACCGCGGGGTCCGCCAAGAGCTCTTCCATGCTGGAACTGTGCGCGGCGGCTGCCCGGCTGGCGACTGACGCGGCAACAGCGGGATCTACATCCATGATGTGTTGCACCCGGAGGGTGTCAGTCAGGCGGGCCAGCGCGGGGAGATGGATGGCCTGAGTGACAGGTCCGGCGCCAAGAAACCCCACACCCAAGGGTGCAGTCGGTGCCGCTGAGCTAGTCATGATCATTTACCTCTTTGTAAGTGGCCAGGCGTGGGGGTTGCACGCTTGCCGGTCTCTTTGTGCCGGCCTGCGCGTTTGATGTGGGGGAGTCAAAATTCCGGAAGCGAACCGCTATTGGTTTCGGTGATCTGTCTCACAATCAAGCTAGAGGGGCTTTTGCCGAACGTCAAGCAAAAGTTGAGAAGTCGTCGTCATACTTTTGTGGCGTGACACGCAGAACTGGTTCGTGCTATCACTTATTTATGTCCCTTGCCTCCCCGCGCACGAGTGAACCCAGCGATCCGCACCGCGAAAACGCTGCCGACGCCAACTTGTCCCGCGCCGGAGACTTATTTCAGCTACTCAGGGACGGTAAAGCCCGCACCCGTGCGGAGCTCGCAGTCAGCACAGGTCTGGCCCGATCAACCATTGCCGCTCGCATTGATGCGCTGATGAATTCCGGTCTCGTTGGCCCGGCCGGCGAGGCGTCATCTAGTGGCGGCAGGCCGCCGTCGCGCATAGCTTTTAAACCCTCAGCTCGCGTGGTTTTGGCGGCAGATGTTGGCGCAACACACGTCAATCTGGCTCTGACGGACCTCGGTGGAACGGTGCTAGCGGAGAGCCGATTTAAGCAAGACGTGGCGCAGGGTCCAGACGTGGTCCTGGGGAAGGTTGTTGACGCTGGCTCTGCTTTGTTGCGCGATTCTGGCCGGTCTCCAAAGGAACTTGCGGGTATTGGAATCGGGCTGCCGGGTCCGGTGGAACACGCAACTGGTGTGCCAGTAAAACCGCCGATTATGCCCGGCTGGGACGGCTTTGACGTGGTCTCCTTTGTTCAACAAACCTTCCCCGTGCCGGTCCTTGTGGACAATGACGTCAACATCATGGCGCTAGGAGAGCGCAACGCATTCTGGCCCGATCACTCAAATTTTCTGTTTATCAAAGTGGCCACGGGTGTTGGTGCGGGCATCATCAGTAGTGGTGAACTCCAACGTGGTGCCAACGGAACGGCTGGCGACTTAGGCCATGTTCGGGTCCCGCGTGGGGACACAGTGCTGTGCCGTTGCGGAAACTACGGCTGCCTCGAAGCGATCGCTTCCGGCCCCGCGATCGCCAAAGCCCTCACCGAAGCTGGCGTTAGCGCGACTAACGGCGCCGACGTTCTTCGCCTAGTTGCTGAGGGAAATTTGCAGGCGATCCACGCTTTGCGGCAAGCAGGCCGGGACGTGGGGGATGTTTTGGCCACCGTGGTGAATCTGCTGAACCCCTCCATGATTGTGATAGGCGGCAGCCTTGGCCAAGTGGGCGAACACCTAATGGCCGGGGTGCGGGAAGTGGTCTATCGGCGCTCGCTACCCTTGGCTACCTCGCACTTGCGCATTGGTCTTTCGATGGCGGGGGAGCAGGCTGCAATCCTCGGGGCGAGCGCTTTGGTGACGCAATATGTCCTCTCGCCAGCTGTGATTGAGGCCTCATTGCAAGCGGCAGGGTAGCAGTCCGTGATAGCAATGAAGTGATGAAATCTTATTTATTAGTTGCCTTGCTTGGCGGACTCCGGCCCAAGCTATGAGTAATTCCGCAGTGCCCCTGCACAAAAAACCTCGAGCCTGGCTACTGGTCCTCTGCGTAGCGCTCATCGCCATGAACATGCGCGGACCGTTCGTAGCAGTAGCCCCAGTGGTCGGAGACCTGCAACGCGAACTTGGCCTCTCCGCCGTCGAACTCGGCCTGCTTACCAGTATTCCGGTGCTGTGTTTCGCCGTGGCATCGCCGTTCGCTTCTTGGTCCGGCCGGAAGTTCGGTGCAGAGTTCTCCATCCTGTTGACGCTCGCCGGTGTTCTCCTGGGTGTGGTGCTGCGTTCGGCTGCTGGCTCCGGTTTGGCGATTGTGGGCACCATCCTGATTGGTGTGGCTATCACCATCGGCAATATCGCCGTCCCGCTGATTGTGCGCCGTGATTTCTCTCCGGCCCGGCAAGGTTCCGCGATGGGCATCTACACAGCGGCGCTGAACATTGGATCCTTTATTACCTCCATGACGACGGCGCCGCTCGCCGAGTGGCTGGGCTGGCGGATCTCACTCGCGTCGTGTGGGCTGCTCGCCGTGGCAGCCTTGGTTGCATGGCTGTGGGTGATTGGCCCCCGCAGGGCTCTGATACCAGAGGCAGTGGCACTGCCAGACGGACCACCACCCACACCACACAGCGGCTCCGGAATCATCACCTTGGGCCTGACCCTCGGCTTCGCTGGCCAGGCGTTCTCCTACTACGGCGTCACCGCCTGGCTCCCGAGCTTCCTGAGCGACGAACTGGGAATGTCCCGCGCTGGCGCCGGTGCAGGCTCGTCTCTGTTTCAAATCTTGGCGATTGTGGGCGGCCTTGGCGTCCCGCTCGCCGCACGCTTTGCCAGTACGACGACGGTCGCCATCACCTTGGGTGCCTTGTGGGTGACGGTTCCCGGTGGCCTCCTGCTGGCGCCGAACCTGTGGTGGCTGTGGTCAGCGCTGGGTGGCGTGGCTCAAGGTGGCGGAATCACCATCATCTTCTTGGCCATCATCAAGTTGGCCCGGGACCAGGCTGCTGCGGGACGGATGTCTGCTGTGGTGCAAGGTAGCGGATATGCGGCCGCTGCGGTCTCGCCCCTGCTGATCGGTTTTGTTCACGATCAGAGCCATTCGTGGTTCTTGCCGCTGCTACTCTTGCTGGCCTCAACCCTGCTCTTCTTTATTGCCACGGTGCTTTCAGTACGTAAGGTCCCGCGCGGCGCCTAGCCCCTTAAACGGAGCCTTTTTAACGCGAGTTGGCACTTGACGCGGATCCTTGTGAGGAACATGCGCGTCAAGTGCCAACTCGGTGCAATGAAACCTAGGCTGCTGCCAGCTCAGCTTCAGTAGCGTTAGAACGTGCCTCGTGAACAAAGCGGCAGTACGCCGGAATGGTCAAGAAGGACGGGAACTCTTCAGCCAGGGTGACCTCTTCAAAGATGGTTCGTGCGTCTCTGAACCGGTCATCGTCAAAGCGTTCCAGCCCGGCGAACTCCTCTTCCAACAAGTCAGTCACCCATTCACGAGTGATCAATTCACCCGTGTCAGTGATGGCCTTGGCGTAAATCCATTGCCACAGCTGTGAGCGGGAGATCTCGGCTGTAGCTGCATCTTCCATGAGGTTGTGGATGGCCACAGCACCATTGCCGCGCAACCAGGATTCGATGTACCGGATACCAACTTCGATGTTGTTGCGGATACCGGCCTCGGTGATGTTGCCCTCGGTGGAGGCAATATCGATCAGAGCGCGATCGTCCGGGGTCACATCTTCGCGGCTGCGATCCAGTTGGTTCGGGCGGTCGCCGAGTACGCCGTCGAACACCTCACGGCAAACCGGAACCAGATCCGGGTGGGCAACCCAGGAACCGTCAAAACCGTCGCCGGCCTCGCGGGTTTTGTCCGCGCGAACCTTCTCGAACGCCGCGGTATTTGCGGCCTCGTCCTTACGGTTTGGAACGGCTGCAGCCATACCACCAATGGCCATAGCGCCGCGCCGGTGGCAAGCACGCACCAATTGCTCGGTGTAAGCCCGCATAAACGGCGCCGTCATGGTGATCTGGTTGCGGTCCGGCAACACGAACCGGGGGCCACGGGTGCGGAAGTTCTTGATCACGGAGAACAAGTAATCCCAACGGCCCGCGTTCAGCCCGGCTGCGTGATCGCGCAGTTCGTACAAGATCTCTTCCATCTCAAATGCTGCAGTGATGGTCTCGATCAGAACGGTGGCCCGAATGGTGCCCTGCGGGATGCCCAGCAAATCTTGTGCCTGGATAAAGGTGTCGTTCCAGAGGCGAGCCTCCAAGTGGTTCTCGATCTTCGGCAGGTAAAAGTACGGGCCCTTGCCTGCGGCGATCAGTCGGCGAGCGTTACGGAAGAAGTACAAACCAAAGTCCACAACTCCGCCGGCAATCGCTTCGCCGTCGATCAGCATGTGCTTCTCCGGCAAGTGCCAGCCGCGGGGTCGAACCACAATCGTGGGCAGTTCCTCGGCCGGACGCAGCTTGTATTCCTTGCCCTCAGGGGATGTGAAATCAATGCGGCGTTCCATAGCGTCGGTGAGGTTCAGCTGGCCCTGGATAACGTTCCGCCACGTCGGCGTTGAAGCGTCCTCCATGTCAGCGAGCCACACCTTAGCGCCCGAGTTCAAAGCGTTGATGCTCATCTTCCGGTCAACAGGTCCCGTGATCTCCACCCGGCGATCCTCGAGCCCGGGGCCAGGGGGAGCCACACGCCAGCTGTCGTCGTTGCGGATGTGCTCGGTCTCCTTGAGGAAGTGCGGGTCCTGGCCGGCGGCGATCTGGTTACGGCGCTCCCGGCGAGCCTGCAACAGCTCTTGGCGACGTTCCGCCGTCGCACGGTGCAGTTTGGCAACAAACTCCAGTGCGTCAGGGGTGAGAACCTCGTCCTGGCGGTGGATGGGCTGAGCAGTGATGGTAATGCCGTTGATAGTGAAGTTGTCCGTGAAGCTGTTCATGGCGATCTCTCCTGAATTTCCAACCCAACCAACTCGCATTTGTGGCTGTTCTCAGGGCTGAGAAGAATCACAAATGCGAGTCAGTTGGGGAAGCGGGGTTAGTGAAACTGGCCTTCTTCGGTGGATCCCACCAAGGCGAGTGTGCTGCCGTTCGGGTTCAGGGCAGTGGAGACCAGATCGAAGTAGCCTGTGCCTACTTCACGCTGGTGCTTCGTGGCGGTGTAACCGCGATCTTCAGAGGCGAATTCCTTCTCCTGGAGCTCAACGTATGCGCTCATGCCATCACGGGCGTAACCGTGAGCCAAGTCAAACATCGAGTAATTCAAGGCGTGGAATCCAGCCAAGGTAATGAACTGGAAGGTGAAGCCCATGGCGCCGAGTTCACGTTGGAACTTTGCGATGGTCTCGTCATCCAGGTGCTTGCGCCAGTTGAATGAAGGCGAGCAGTTGTAGGCGAGCATCTGGTCCGGGTGCTCTGCCTTGACCGACTCAGCGAACTTGCGTGCAAGCTCCAGATCCGGGGTTCCCGTCTCCATCCAGATGAGGTCAGAGTACGGTGCGTAAGCCTTGGCGCGAGCGATGCAGGGTTCAATACCGTTGCGCACCTTGTAGAAACCTTCAGGGGTGCGCTCGCCGGTGATGAATTCCTGATCGCGCTCGTCCACATCTGAGGTGATGAGGGTTGCTGCCTCAGCGTCCGTGCGGGCAATAATGACCGACGGCGTATTAGAGACATCCGCCGCCAGGCGGGCTGCGCTGAGTGTGCGGATGTGCTGCTGGGTAGGGATCAGCACCTTGCCACCGAGGTGACCACACTTCTTCTCCGAAGCGAGTTGGTCTTCCCAGTGAACGCCCGAGGCGCCGGCGGCAATCATGGATTTCATGAGCTCAAAAGCGTTCAACGGGCCACCGAAGCCGGCTTCGGCATCGGCAACAATCGGGACGAGCCAATCTTCAACGGTCTGCTTACCTTCGGAGTACTCGATCTGGTCGGCGCGCAGTAGTGCGTTGTTGATCCGGCGAACAACTGTGGGCACCGAGTTCACGGGGTAGAGCGACTGGTCCGGGTAGGTGTTGCCTGAGGTGTTGGCGTCAGCAGCAACCTGCCAGCCGGAGAGGTAAATGGCGCGCAGGCCGGCTTTGACCTGCTGTACTGCCTGGTTTCCGGTCAGCGCACCAAGAGCGTTGGTGTAACCGCCGTTAGTCTTCTCCGCAGTGAGTTGCTTCCAGAGCTTTTCCGAACCGCGGCGGGCCAAGGTGTATTCCTCGGAGACTCGTCCTCGCAGCTTGATGACATCGGCTGAGGAGTAGTCGCGGTGGACGCCTTCCCAGCGCGGGTTGGCAGCCCACTCGAGCTCCATTGCCTGTGCAGCCTGTTCGGGTGTCTGCTGTGCTGGCTCAAATGATGCAGTCATTTCAATCTCCTTGGTGAATCGCTCGTCGGTGAGCTTTTCTTGCTGTGAAATCAACTTTTCACTACTTGCAAGGGGGTGAATAGAGGTTTTTGATGGAAAGAAACGCATTTCTTCGCGTATGCTCAAGAAATGCCTAGTGTGAGCTGGAATACTCAAGTCAACGTCCCGCCGTCGTCCGATCAATCAGGGGGACTGGACGCGATTAGTCTTGGCCGCCGTCTGCGGCACCTGCGTAAAACCGCGGGGCTGACTCTTGACGATCTCGGTGCCGCTGTTGGTACCGCGCCGAGCCAGCTGAGCCTGATGGAAAACGGTAAGCGAGAACCAAAGCTGAGCATGCTCCAACAACTGGCCAAGGTGCTGGGTGTGAGCATCGATGAGCTGTTGGGTTCTGAGCCGCCGAGCCGGCGCGCGGCACTGGAAATAGAGCTGGAACGGTATCAGCGAGGGCCGCTGTATGAGTCGCTAAATCTGCCCAAAATCCGCATCAGCTCGCGGCTTCCGGTAGACGTCCTGGAGGCGCAAGTGGGGCTGCTTCATGAGCTTGAACGCAAACTCAATGAGCAGACTGCTACGCCCGAGGAAGCCCGCCGGGCCAACGGCGAATTGCGGGCCATGATGCGAGAGCGAGGCAACTACTTTCCAGAGTATGAAGCCGAGGCGCAAAAGATACTGGCGCTGGTGGGCTACACCTCAGGTCCGCTCAGTCAGCACGTGATTGCAGACATCGCTGGGAAACTTGGATTTACCCTGCAGCACGTGAATGATTTGCCCCATTCCACCCGCTCTGTGACGGACCTGAAGAATCGCAGAATTTACCTCACGCAGAGCCAGCGCACTGATCACGACCCCCGATCGGTGCTCCTGCAAGCTCTGGGGCACTACGTTATGGGCCACCAGACGCCCACTAACTACGGCGACTTCTTGATGCAACGCGTGGCTACGAATTACTTTGCAGCAGCGCTTTTGCTTCCTGAACAGGCCACCGTGGAGTTCTTGCAGCGGGCCAAGGCGGCCAAGGAAATTGCTGTGGAGGACATTCGTGATGCTTTCGCCGTCTCCTACGAGACGGCTGCGCACCGTTTCACTAACCTCGCCACACAGCACTTGGGGCTCACCACGCACTTCCAGAAAACGCACAAGAGCGGGATTATTTACAAGGCTTATGAGAACGACGGCGTGACGTTCCCGATGGATCACACCGGCGCCATTGAGGGACAACCTTCGTGCAAGTCCTGGACATCGCGGGCGGTTTTTGATGTGGCGGATAAGTTCAGTGCCTACAGTCAGTACACCGATACGCCGTCGGGCACTTTCTGGTGCACGGCACGCACTGAACGATCTGCTTCGGGGGAGTTTTCACTCTCAATTGGTGTGCCGTATCAGCATGTGAAGTGGTTCCGCGGCCGCGAGACCACGGCCCGCGAAAAGTCCACTTGCCCGGATCCGAGCTGCTGCAAACGCCCACCCGTGGAGTTGGCGCAAGAGTGGTCCGGGCATGCGTGGCCCTCGGCTCGAGCTCATTCGCACTTGTTGGCCGCCATGCCGCCGGGTGCATTCCCCGGCGTGGACGAGACCGAGGTGTACTCCTTCCTGCAAGCTCACTCAGGTTCCTAGCTCCTCCAATCCGCGAGGTCGGTGCATAGCTCCGTTCGCCCAGGAAAATTACGGGGCAAACGACGCTATGCACCGACCTCGGCAGGACGGGGATGCAGAATAGCTACTTCACGGAAACGGCGTTCCATGCCGAGGCGACTGCTGCGGCCTCGGGGGAAGTGGTTCCGTAGAGGTCCCCTGCAGCCTTAATGGTGGCGGTGCGTGCGCCAGAGTAGTTGGTGCTAGAAGTCATGTAGACGGTCAATGCGCGGTACCAAACCTGCTCGGCCTTGTCGCGGCCAATGCCAGTGACTACCGAACCATCACAGGTGGGGGAGCTGTGCGCCTTGGCACCAATGGTCTTTGCACCAGAGCCTTCGGCCAGCAGATAGTAGAAGTGGTTTCCCACGCCTGAGCTGTAGTGAACATCCAACTGGCCAACGCTCGAGCTCCAGCAGTTCGCTGAAGAACCGTCAGAAGCCGGGTTGTCCATTCGACGTAAACCGAGGTGGTTCTTCAGGTCGAATTGCTCGCCAATGTAGTAGTCGCCTTGGTCGGTGGTGTTGTTCGCATGGAACTCGACCATGGTGCCGAAGATGTCAGAAGTTGCTTCATTCAAGCCGCCGCTCTCGCCACTGTAGGTGAGGTTGGCTGTGGAACCGGTGACGCCGTGGCTCATCTCGTGACCAGCCACGTCCAGTGAAGTCAGTGCGCCATAGCTCACGCCATCGCCGTCGCCGTAGGTCATCTTGCTGCCGTCCCAGAAAGCGTTGACGTAGTTCACGCCATAGTGGACGCGGTTCCACGAGCCCTTACCGGTGTTCCAAACGCCTGCCCGCTGGTGAGTCTGTTGGTAGTAGTCCCAGGTCTTAGCCACTCCGTACTGAGCGTCCACTGCTGCAGAAGCGCGGTCAGCCTTAGTGCCCGTGCCCCAAGTGTTGTCGGCGTCGGACATCGGCGACAAGGTGACACAGCCGCTGCCGGTGTTCTGGCAGCGGGTGGAGTCCTTGCCGTTGTTCATGTCGCCGGTGTAGTTCCCGGCGCGGCTTGGGTCCTCGAGGAGGAATTTGCCGCTTGCAGACGTGGTGGTGAGTGCCACGGAACCTGCGTAGAGGCTGTTGCCGGTGCCGGTGTAGCTGCCCGTTCCAAAGGCAGTTTGTGTGGGGTTGGTCGGCGTCTTAGTGGGGGCTGCGGTGGTATTTGGTGCAACAGCGTTGACAGTGGTGATCGTTTCGGCGGTCGCTACAACTTTTCCGCTGTTCGCATCTACGTAGCTGTGGAGTCGACTCGGCGTCTGGCCGTCGGCCTGGTAACCGGTGGTGGTCACATCCCATACCAAGCGGGGCTGCGCAGTTGTTGCATCAACCGTGAGCACTGGCGAGCCCGCTGCGACGCGGCCCTTCGTGGCTACTGCGTTGGTGGCTGCTGCACTGCCAACAGTCGGCTTGGTTGACACGGAAATGGGGGTCAGCTGGGTCAGGTCCTGCCCGGTTGCTTGGCCTTTGGCATCCAAGTGCAGAACGAAGTCGCCGCCCCGGACCGGTAGACCTTGGTAAGTGCGGTTCATTCGAACGTGGGTGTCACCGTTGTTGTCCTGCAAGGCGGCCACAGCTTTTGCTGCGAGCCCGGGATCCTTCAAAAGGCCGCGGTTGGCCGTGAGAGCTGCTTGAGCCTTGGGCGCCACGGTTGCGACGTCCACGGCGTGGGTGCCGAGATTGTTCGACGGCGGGGCGGCGGTGGCTGCCCCCGAAATCGGCCACAGCATGGCACAGGTGAGTGCGGTCACCGCTGCGCCGTGAAGGATGGATTTTGCTGTCATTCCTGACTCCTCGATAAGAGTGATCCTGCCCACGAGAACGAGGCATTGATGACAGTATGAGTCAAGCTACTGCAAAACGGAAGAAGGCTTGTGACTTAATTGTCACAAGCTTGTTGACGGACGGCGCGCTCTCTACCGGCCCAGCCAAACTGCCGAAGCGCCAGAATGTCCAGTCAGAATCGTGTCGTAGATCAGGAAAGCCCCGGCAGCAACGCCAAGGACGGACGTAACGGGCCCCACCCAGCGAATTTCGAGCACCCGTTGTATGCCGCGCAAGGCATCCCAGCGCTGCAAAACGCTTGGGAATGCTGCCAAGATCTGTGCCACCACCACTAGGAAGAAGATGAACACCACCACGCGGAAAGCACTTCCTTGGGCAGCGTGAATCCGAACAGCCTCAGAGGCGCCCAAGGCGTGCTCAAGCTGTTCCCCAGCCTCAGCCGTGATCACAGCCAGCGGCACCAGAATCACCGACAGCACACCCAAGGGCCACGCAAGGTACTTCCGGGAACGCCGCCAAAATGCGAATACCACGGCGCCTACGCCCGCCAAAAGGGCAAAAATGAGCACTGCATGGATCAGCAGAATGTGTGCGGGTAAGCCACCGATTTCGATCACAAGAAGCTCCTCAAAGGGCTGGACTAACAAAGCGGATGAGATGGGTCCTAAACAATGCCTGTGGTGCCCAGAAGCAGCCCCACAGCATAGGTGAAGGCCATGGCAAGGGCGCCACCAATAACCAAACGAATTGATGCTTTGCGCTTTGAGCTTCCACCCACCCGGGCACTGATGGCACCGGTGAGTGCTAGGGCCAGAATCACGGCAACGAAGGTAAACGGAATACGGATCGACGCCGGCAGAAGCACCGCCGTCAAGAGCGGCAGGATGGCGCCAACGGTGAAGGCAACGGCTGAGGCGAGGGCTGCGTGCCAAGGGCTCGCAACTTCTTCTTCGTCAATGTTCAGCTCGGCTGATAAGTGCGCTTTGAGTGCGTCGTGCTCGGTGAGCTCAACAGCCACCTGACGCGCCGTTGCTTCGCTCATGCCCTTGGCCTGGTAAATCTCGGCCAGTTCGGCAAGTTCGCCTTCGGGGTCCTCGGCGAGTTCACGGCGCTCCAATTCGATGAGCGCACGCTGGCTGTCGCTCTGGCTACTGACCGAAACGTACTCGCCCAAGGCCATGGACACTGCGCCACCCACAACGGCAGCGGTTCCAGCAATCAGGATGGGAGTGAGATCGTTCGTGACACCAGCAACACCCACAACGGTGGCGGCAACGGAGACGATGCCGTCGTTGGCGCCTAGGACGCCAGCGCGCAACCAGTTCAACCGGGCAGCGATGCTGCTGTCGTGCGGTTCACGGGCGGGATTTTGCATTGTTTCGGTCATAGTGGCAGTAAATCAGCTGATTCCACACCGCGCTAGAGAGGATAGCATAGCCTATGTTCCGAATACTGGATTGTATTGCAGGCCTGTAACCAAACTAAGCCGGTTGATCCCACGATCAACCAATTGGTTGATGCTCTGTCCCCAAACCGCACGTAGCGTCAAACTATACGTACGAGCGAAAGGGCATTTATGTCTCGGCAGGCAGTAGAGCCAGCACAGGATCCGCACCAAAAAGGTGCGGATGTAGCACGTCGATCAGACGCACACGGAGGCGGAAAAGCACCTCGGGGAACCAAAAAATCCCGTCCACCAAAGTGGTTGCGAATCCTGATCCCCGCCGTCCTGATTGTGGTGTGGCTGGCTGTATTCGGTATGGGCGGAAAGTCCTTTGGCGAGGTTAATAAGGTTGCCGTGAATGATCAGGCCCAACAGCTGCCGGCCAGCGCGGATGCCACGGCGGTGCTGAAGGCCCAGGCAAACTTCCGGGATCAGAACATTGTCCCGGCCACTCTGGTGTTCGCGAAGGATTCTGCACTCACCGCCGAGGACAAAACGGCCCTGAACGATCAGCTCAAGTCCATCCAAGGACTTGAAGGTGTGGTCCCAGACTCGATCTCGCCGCTCGTGTACAGCCAGGACGGCAAGGCCGCCGAGGCTTTTGTTCCCCTCGACAAGACCGTCAAAATCGCCACCACCGTGAAGTCGATCCGAGCCGAAATTCAGGACCACGCGCCGTCGGGCATTAACGCTCACGTGACGGGTCCCGCGGGACTCACGGCAGACATCTCCGGCGCGTTCAGCGGACTGGACGGTCTGCTACTTTTGGTGGCGCTCGCCGTCGTACTGGTGATTTTGGTGATCGTTTACCGCTCGCCGTTGCTGCCGTTTATTGTCCTGGGAACGTCCATGGTGGCGCTGACCGCAGCGATTTTCACTGTGGTGGCGCTCGCGAAAGCCAACGTGTTGGTGCTCAGCGGACAGACGCAGGGCATTCTGATGATCTTGGTGATCGGCGCGGCAACCGACTACTCGCTCCTGTACGTTTCGCGTTACCGCGAGGAATTGCGGGACCGCGAAAGCAAATGGGATGCCACGTTGGCCACGCTCAAGGGTGCTTTTGAACCGATTGCTGCCTCTGCCGGAACCGTGATCGCTGGCCTGCTCTGCCTGTTGCTGAGCGATCTGAACTCGAACAAGGCACTGGGCCCGGTGGCCGCGATCGGTATTGCGTTCGCGTTCCTCGCCTCCCTGACGCTGCTCCCAGCATTGATGCTGTGGGCTGGCCGTGTGGCATTTTGGCCGGTCAAACCCAAGTTTGGCTCCGAACACCCCAACCGTGAAGGTGCCACAAAGGGTGTGTGGCCCAAGGTTGCTCGCCTGGTTTCCGGGAAGCCGCGCACGGTGTGGGCACTTTCTTTGGTTGTCCTGCTCGCTGCGGGTGCTGGAATGCTTCAACTCAAGGCCGACGGCGTTCCCACGAGCGATTTTGTTACCGGTAAGTCCGACGCGCGGGACGGCCAGAACGTCTTGAGCGCGCACTTCCCGGGCGGATCCGGATCACCGGCGGTGATACTCGCCCCGGCGGATAGGCTCGCCGAAGCGGCCGCTGTCCTGTCCAAGAACGACGGCGTTGAGTCGGTCAGCGTGCTGGCCAAGGAAGCGCCCGGCGGCACAGCCCCGGTCACGGCTGAGGGAATTCAGGCAGTTGGACGCCCGGGTACCCCGGCTCCTGCTGCGACGGTGGTGGATGGCCAGGTCATGCTGCAGGCAACGCTCAAGGACGCCCCGGAATCTGACGCGGCTGAGAACGCTGTGAAGGAATTGCGTGAGGTCTTCGCTGGCAGCGACTGGAACCACAGTGTGCTGATCGGCGGAACCACAGCCGTGGCCATCGACACCAACGAGACCACCATTCACGACCGAAACCTCATCATTCCCGTGGTGCTGGTAGTGATCCTGCTGATCCTGATGCTGCTCTTGCGCTCCATCGTGGCGCCGTTGCTGCTGATTGGCACCGTAGTAGTGTCCTTCGCCGCAGCACTGGGTGTCTCCGCACTCGTGTTCAACCACGTGTTCAACTTCCCCGGCGCAGACGCCTCGGTTCCTTTGTTCGGCTTTGTGTTCCTTGTGGCCTTGGGGATCGACTACAACATCTTCCTGATGACCCGAGTCCGCGAAGAATCGATCAAGCACGGAACCCGTACTGGTGTGCTGCGTGGCCTCACCGCCACAGGTGGTGTGATCACCTCGGCAGGTATTGTCCTGGCCGCAACGTTCGCCGCACTAGGAGTTCTGCCGATTATGTTCCTCGCGCAGATTTCCTTCATCGTGGCTTTCGGTGTGCTGCTGGATACTTTCTTGGTCCGCACGCTCTTGGTCCCGGCGCTCTGCTACCAATTGGGTGACAAGATTTGGTGGCCAGGTGAGCTCAGCCGCCGGTCTGCGTAACCAAAACCGCCGGGTTCCAACCGCCGAGTTCCAACCGCCGAGGTCGGTGCACGGCGTCGTTTCCCTAGGAAATTACCTAGGGAAACGACGCGCAGCACCGACCTCGGCGCGTTCGTTGAAAGGATGCACCGACCTCGGCGGGTATTACTTGGCCGCGCCGCCCTGCCACAGTGCGGTGAACGGTGCGCCGGAGGTGACGCGATTCTTGATGCCTTCGGTGACAAACGCCTTAGCCGTGCGTGCAGCTTCCAGCGGGGTAGCACCCTTGGCGAGCTCCGCAGTCACGGCCGCAGCCAGCGAGCAACCCGCGCCGGACACTGCAACTTCCCCCACCTTCGGGGCACTCAGAACTTCCAGCGTGGTGCCATCAAAAAAGACGTCGACGGCGTCGCTGCCGCCCAACCTGACGCCACCCTTCGCCAAAACCGCGGCGCCACTGATGGCGTGAATCTTGCGGGCTGCTTCCTTGAGGTCTTCAACGTCCTTGATCTCCATGCCGGAGAGCGACTCGGACTCAAAGTGGTTCGGAGTGACAAACGTGGCCAGCGGCAGGATGCTCTCCTTGAGCGCTGTGTCAGTGTCCAGCGCGTGGCCGGGTTCCTGGCCCTTGCAGATCAGCACCGGGTCCAGCACCACGTTCTTGAAGGTGGTGTCTGTGAGTGCCTGGGCAACCGTGCCGATGGTGGCCGGGCTGCCCAACATACCAATCTTCACCGTGTCCAGCACCTTTGGTGCCCCGGAAGCAGGACCGTATGCCGCCGTCGTCGCTTCCAGTTGGTCTGCAATCACTTGCTGATCCACCGGGACAAAACGGTGGTTCCAGTTGTCCTTGGGGTCAAAGGAGACGATGCAGGTGAGGTTCACAATCCCAAAAACGCCGAGTTCTTGGAATGTTTTCAAGTCCGCCTGTGCGCCTGCGCCACCCGTGGCTTCGGAGCCAGCAATGGTCAGGGCAATCGCGGGGGAGTTGGTGTTGGTGGCTGAGGAGGTCATAACAACTATCCTGCCACTGTGCTTTGTGGTGGTCATATCTCAGGCAAATCTGAGCGTGAACAATATGACCAAAAAGTGACTGAGACTCGAGGTATCAGATATGGTGACCCACGGTGTGGCCACCGTCACTCCGTCCCAGGAAGGTTCACTCAATGAGCACCCAAACCCTCGAAGCAGCGCAGACCCGCCGCGCTGTGGCGAATATCCTCAAAGGCTCGGCCGGAAACTTGGTCGAGTGGTACGACGTCTACATCTACACGGCCTTCTCGGTCTACTTTGCATCGCACTTCTTCAGCTCCAAGGACCCGCTGCAGTCCAGCTTGGAATCGATGGCCGTTTTTGCCGTGACCTTCCTGATGCGGCCCATCGGATCGTGGTTCTTTGGCCGCTACGCAGACCGCTACGGCCGCCGCGCATCGCTGACCTTGAGCGTGACAATGATGTCCGCTGGCTCGTTTTTCATCGCTATTCTGCCCACCAAAGAAGTGCTGGGAGTGTGGGCGCTAGTGCTGTTGATTGCGGCACGCCTAGTCCAGGGCTTCTCCGTTGGCGGGGAATACGGCACGAGTGCCACCTACATGTCCGAGGCTGCCACCGTTAAACGCCGCGGCTTTTTCTCCTCGTTCCAATACGTGACCCTCATTGGTGGGCAAATGCTGGCCCTGCTGGTGTTGGTTGTACTGCAGCAATCCCTGGGTAAAGATGCTCTCGGTGAGTGGGGTTGGCGCATTCCCTTCGCAATCGGCGGTGTAGCAGCCCTGGTTGTTTTGTGGCTCCGCCGGTCCATGGAAGAAACTGTCACCGACGAGCAGAAAGCAGCCGCCGAAGCCCCAACCGCTGGCGAGGCTCGTCCGGGATCCATGAAATTCCTGCTGACCAAACACTGGCGTGCGCTCTTGATCTGCATTGGCGTGACTCTCGGTGGAACAGTTGCGTTCTACACGTACACCAACTTTGTTCTCACCTTTATGAACAACACCTCCGGCATCCCCAAGGAACAGACCTCCTGGATCAACTTCTGGGCCCTGCTGATTTTTATGTTCTTGCAGCCCGTCTACGGCATGATCTCAGACCGTGTTGGCCGCAAGCCACTGCTTTTGTGGTTCGGGATCCTCGGTGTGCTGTGCACATGGCCGCTTATGAGCGCGCTCGGTGGGACAAAGGATCCCGTGCTCGCGTTCTTCCTTATGATGGGTGGGCTCCTGATTGTTGGCGGATACACCTCCATCAATGCACTGGTTAAAGCTGAGCTTTTCCCCGCCTCCGTCCGCGCGCTCGGTGTTGGGCTTGGCTACGCGATCGCTAACTCACTGTTTGGCGGAACCGTGCCACTCATTGGTGCAGCGCTGCAGAAGGCCGGGCATGTTGACTACCTCTTCACCTACGTCACGGTGGCTATTGGTATCTCGCTACTGGTCTACATCTTCGCCCTGAAAAACAAGGGCCAAACGCACCTAGACCGCGAGCGAGGCCACGCATGGAAGAGCCAAGTCCCCAAGGATGCTGGCGTGACTGCCGGCAGCACTGCCAAGTGATGGGTTGTTGTGTATGGGTAGTGGTTCCCATCGACAGTGTGTGAGGGGCTGGGTAGGTTTTAGGTAATGGTTCTTCCGGAAATCGCCGGGAACCGTATATGGGGGATACCGGCAGGAAAAGTTCGGTTCCGCAGATGATGAAGGAGTGAATGTTATGGCTATTTGGGGTGCAGATATTGCTCAGCTCAAGACTCTCGGTACGAAGCTGCAGGCTGGCTCGACGGCGATCACTGAGCAGAAGACCACGTTGACTAAGATCCTTGGTTCCACCGACTGGAAGGGCCCGGACGCTGACCGTTTCCGTAACGAATGGTCCTCACACCACGTACCGTCTTTGGCTAAGGTAGCCGAGGCTCTGCGTGAAGCTGGCCAGAAGGCAACCAAGAACGCTTCCGAGCAGGAGCAAGCTTCCCACTAAGTTCCACAGTGGGCGTAGGGCCCGGACCGTCAACACGACGATCCGGGCCCTACTTTCGTTTATTCAGGATTCTTGACCGGGTGTGCTTGGGCCGCTACCTGAGGCGCCGGTCCCGCCGTCGTTATGGTTTTCTTCTGCCGTACCCGAAGCGGCTGGATACTGTGGGTCTGGATGGACTGTAACCCGGCGCCACACGGCAAAGCGTCCGAGGGCTGAAGCCGCCGCCGTGCCCAGCCCGTAGGGCCACGCGCCCGTCCCTAAGTCGCCGCCCATCAGGACCATAGTGAGGCAGCCGGTGACAAATCCCGCCGCCCCCAAGGCCAACACATGCCACCATTGGTTCCGTACGGGCCGCATTAACAAGCCGGCAACAAGGCCCAGTGGCGCGCCAATAAAGATCGCCGGCAGGATCGCGTACATGGCAAACGTACCTGCCACTACCGCCAATGCCTCAAGGGTTCTGCTTGCTATGGCGACGATGACGCCACATCCGAGGCTGAACGCTAAATAGCAGTAAAGCCAGCCGAGACCGAACGCTGCTGGGTTGTCTCGCTCTTTGCCGCCATTCGCCGTCGCTCCTTGGGTCTTGAAAACGCGCCTTTTTAACGCTCAGTGAGCAGGCAGGGCGTGGGAGAATAGTCCACGGCTCAATCTGTGTGGGCCCAGTGCTAATACAGCGGGACCGGGATGGTCTGCGCGAACCACTAGTCAAAGCGAGTTCTTCCATGAGTGAAACCACTGTGAAACCAGCCGTGCCCGGGGCCAAGTTTGCCTCGATTGGTAGCCCGTATTTCGGCATCGCCCTAGCCTTTATGGCCGTTATTGTGATCCTGTCCAACATTGGTGGATCCAAGGGTGTTCAGTTTGGCCCCATCACCACCGACGGCGGATTCTTCCTGTTTCCGTTGGCGTACATTTTGGGTGACGTGATTTCAGAGGTCTACGGGTTTAAGGTTGCCCGCAAATCCATCATCACCACCTTTGTGCTCTCCGCTTTTGCGTCGCTGAGCTACTGGATCATGATTATCCTGCCCGGCTTTACCGACGACTACGGCGTGGCCAAACAAGCTGCCATGGAAACTGCGTTGGGCCCGGTACCGCAGATTGTGCTCGCTTCGTTGTTGGGATTCTTGGCTGGGCAGACCATCAACTCCTGGATCCTTGTGAAGATGAAGGCCCGCAGTGGCGAAAAGTCACTCTGGGCACGCCTTATGAGTTCGTCCGGAGCTGGCGAATTCGTGGACACCCTTATTTTCTGCTCCATCGCGGCCCCCGTGATTGGCATTTCCGATGCTGGGACCTTTGTGAGCTACGTGGTGGTGGGCTTTGTGTACAAGACCCTCGTTGAGTTCCTCTTTGTCCCGCTCACGAGCATCGTGATCCGCTGGGTCAAAAAGCGCGAACCGAGCTACGGGCTCTAATTCTTTCGCCGTTCCTGTCCGCGAGGTCGGTGCACCGCGCCGTTTGCCTAGGGAATTTCCTAGGGATTCGACGCGATGCCCCGACTTCGGCGAAAGGCTTCAAGGATTCGCGACTTCACCTCAGCCTCTTTGAAGAGGTCGGCCCACGTGAGACGGACAAAGATCCAGCCTTCCTCCATCAGAGCTTTCTCGCGTTGACGTTCTTGGAAAATCGCCTCGTCACTGGGCTGGTAATCGAAGTATTTGGCTCGACCATCAAATTCGAGCGCGATCTTTCGGTCTCGCCACGCCATGTCCAGCCGATACAGACCAGCCCGCGTTTGGACCTCGACTTGCAGTTCCGGAGCCGGTAACTGCAGGGCATTGATGACTTCCCTGGCCAACGTTTCCCCGGCTGATTCCGAGCGCGGATCGGCATTTTCAAGCACCGCCCTCAGCGTGCGAATGCCTCGATGCCCGGCCAAGGCTGTGGATGCTTTTTCCAATTTCCCTATGGATGCACCTTTGCGGAGCGCATCGTCCATCAGAATCAGGCCGGACTTATAGGACACTGTCATACAGCAATCCACGAGTGTTCTTTCCAGCGACGTGACCCGTAATCCGTCAAGCCAAACAACATCCTCCGGCGGTAGTGGCCGAGTATGGATTCGAACGCCGGGGCCGGACTGGCGGCTGTTGGGCTTGGAAGTATTCGTGACGTGGATCAGCGAATCGACGTTCCACAAGCTCAGCCCGAAAAGGCGCGCGGCCGAGACATGGCTATAAACGAACCCCTCGTTGGTACTGCGAAGCGTCCGGAGCTGGTGGGCTCGGATCTCCAACAGCTTCTGACCGTCACGATTCAAAGACTCCCAGTGGCCACAGGAAACGTAACAGCCATGGCGGATTCGCTTGACTTGACCGTTGGAGAGCAAACGATTCAGTTGCCGCGTAGCGATGCCAAAGTCGTGAAGTTGGGCGGCGCTCCAAAGGACGCCGGGCGGTAGTGATGGGCGCGGAGGGTGCGGCGACCGAATCGGTTCGCCGGCGCCGTCGTACTGGCTCAGAGTGTTCAACGTCATGGTTTCAGCGTGGCGCTAAAAGTTCGACGGCGCTTGGCTCACGGCGCGTATGTGGAAAACTTCGGCCACAAAGTTCCCGTCCCGCGAAGTCGGTGCATGGCCGCGAACTCCCCGGAAATTTCCTAGGCCAACGGCGCGCAGCACCGACCTCGGCGGAAGTTAGGCGTAGTACTTGCCTAGGGTCTCGGCTTTGAACTCGAAGAAGTCGCCGGACTCAATGGCGAGCCGGGCGTCGTCGACCATCTTCACCACAAAGCGCTCGTTGTGAATCGACACCAACGTTGCAGCCACCATTTCCTTCGCGCGGAACAAGTGGTGGATGTACGCACGGGAGTAATTGGTGCATGCATAGCAATCGCAGCCGTCCACGAGCGGGCCGAAGTCCCGCCGGTAGCGTGCACCACTGAGGTTAAAACGCCCGTCCGGGGTGTAAAAAGCCGAGGTGCGGGCCACCCTAGTGGGGGAAACGCAGTCAAAAGTATCGGCCCCGTTTTCGATCGCCGTAAAAATGTCATCCGGCTCGGAAATGCCGAGCAAGTGCCGCGGCTTGTTCTCGGGAAGTTCCTCGGAACACCAGCGGACAATTGTGCCCAAATTTTCCTTCTCGAGTGCCCCTCCCAGCCCAAAACCGTCAAAGTTCATGGCGCCCAAGTCCCGGCAGGCCTTACGGCGCAGGTCCTCATATTGGGCGCCCTGAATGACCCCAAACAAGGCTTGATACGGCTTGCCCACGCGCTCGTCAGTGAGCCGGAAGTGCTCAGTGATGCAGCGTTCAGCCCACAAACGGGTCCGCTCAAGAGACATTTCTTGGTAGGCGCGGGAATTTTGCAAGGTGGTGAGCTCATCGAATGCGAACATAATGTCCGCGCCGATTTGATGCTGAACTTGCATGGAAATTTCGGGGGTAAAGCGGTGCTTGTCGCCATTGAGGTGGCTTTTGAACCACACGCCGTCGTCGTCAACATGCGCCAAACGTTCCTTGCCCGCAGCCACAGCATCGTCCGGACCAGACTGATCCACAAGGTCCATATTGATGACCTTTTTGAACCCAGATCCCAGACTCATCACCTGGAATCCGCCCGAATCAGTGAAGGTTGGCCCCTCCCAGTTCATAAACTTACCCAAGCCGCCAGCCTCATCCAGCAGGTCCGCTCCGGGCTGTAAATACAGGTGATAGGCGTTCGACAACAATGCCTGTGCACCCAATTCCTTCATGGCTTCGGGCAGAACGGCCTTGACAGTGGCTTTGGTTCCGACTGCGATAAAAGCTGGCGTCTGAATCTCACCGTGTGGGGTAGTGATGGTGCCCGTACGGCCCAAAAATTCGCCGCCATTGGCGGCAACATCGGCAGGCGTGTAAGGGGAGGTCTCCGCGAGGCGTTTGCCAACAGAGAAAGAGAATTCGGACTGGGAAGCAGCGGAAACAGGCACCTATCAAGTGTGCCAGAACCGGCTCAGCTATTCGGCTCACTTTCATGGAACGCGCTGGCACGCCAACTCTCCCAACGCTGCCGCAATGCTTCAAGTTGGTGCGCGCCCAGACCATAGCTGGAGATGTTGACCATCAAACCGCCATTCGGGCGGGAATCGGGCATAGGTGCCTGGGCGGAGGCGATCAACAAGCCGTCACCGTGGTCAGCATATTCGCGCACCGTGAGTCCCACTTGGTCTGGGGTTTTGTACCAAACCCGGCCTGTGATTTCCTCCCCGGTGGGGAGGTGGAGGCTGTAATTCTGGCCCTCTTCAGGTATCTGGTCAAGGCCCAGAATTTCAAGTGCCGGGCGGCCGTTTCTATCCAGTGTTGCCTGGAGAAAGGTGCTCCGCCGCGCTGCGTGTGGGTGCCGTTCAAGTGCGAATTTGAGTTGGTGCAAAAACATCACCCAACCTTCAGTGATGTCCGCTTCCCAAGCGGCCCACGGCGAATCCGGGTCCGGAGCGGCGCGGACAATACTCACACGGGTCCCTGCCGCTACGGGTTCGAGCGTGAAAACGTCTCCACCACCAAGCGAGAGCGAAAGGTGATCCGGAGCTTCGAGGACCGAGTCCTTGAAGTAAATCTCTTGGATTTCCTCCGCCAGTCCCTCAACTTCCCAACCATGCCAACGGGCAATTTCGCCCGGTTCGCGCAGCGAGGTCCAGACTTGTTGCGCATCAGCATTGATCACAACACTCAGCGGATTGCTCATGATTAAAATCTACGCCCGAATAGCCTCAAGTTCGTTGTCAATCCGCCGGTTCAATTCGCCCGCACTGATGCTCTCGGAGCCGCCGTGAGCCCGCAAATACAGCAAGCTTTCGAGCCGCAAAACACGCCACTCACGCTCGGCTTCGTGGTTGCCGTTATCGATTGAGCGGAAGATTTCTTTGTCATACAGATTGGGTTCATTGAGCGCCCGCTGACGAACCTTCGCCGCAATCCGGGCCTTAAAAGGGTCGCTCTCTTGGGCTTCGGGAGCGCGCAAGAGCCGGCGGTACAGTTCGGAACGTTCGTCCTGACCGTCCTTGGAGCACAGGAAACTGGAGAGTGAAAGGCTCGCCTCCACGGCCGACCAGCGCCCCGGATTACCATCAAAAGGCAGCACGTTTAGCAAGTCAGCAATGGCCAGCGCGGACGCTGAATCGCTGTGCTCGATGTACAGCTCGTGTGCCAGATCGCGCAGATCCGTGAGGCAGCTGCCGGACTTCAAATTGATGCCCTTGGCAAGCCTGGACGCAAGCGCCTGAACGCCAGGACGGCCAGGATATTCGGCCGCGACGCGTTCAACCACACTTTCCGGGGTGCCCTCTGGCTCAGGAATTAGCGCGAGTTCGGCCTCGTCCGGGAGTGCAATAGCGGGCGGATTCTCCGGCGCCGGTGGTAGCACTGCGGGAGTCGCGGCTGGTACTGCGGCGGCCAAACCTGCGGCCGGGACCTCGGCGGAGTCTCCACCCTCAGAAGGTACGACGACGGCACTCACCGCAGGTTCGGCGTCGGACGTTGGGGGTACTTCAGTTAGCCCGGTGGTTGCTGTGGGCTCGGTGCTGGCCTTTGCCCGGGGGAGCAGGATGTCGCTCCAACGGGACCCGGCTGGCGGCTGCACGATGTCGGCGTGTGCTACATGTGCTGAGGCGTTCGCGGCGAGTCGTAAAACGTAGCCGTCCACGAGGGTAATGACGATCAAAGCGGGATTGCCGAAGTCGTCCGACTCGGCCTCAACGAGGCTAATTTCGGCGCTTCGCTGGCCGTCCGGCAACAGGAGCCGATCCCCGCTTTGGAGAGTCCCAGCCTGTTCTTCACGGTATTGCACGGTGCTTTGGCTGCGGTTCATTGGGGTCCTTAAAGTCTCTTGCGGTCCGCCCAATAGTCTACAAAGGTGGCCTTGGAAAAGCCGGGAGGTGGGCTACTCGGCGATGCCCGCGAAGGCCAGCGCCTGGCGAATCAGGAGTCCGCGGCCGCCTTCGAATTCGTCTTGAACTTCTTGACGCAGCACCTCTTGGGGCGACATCCACGTCAACTCGAGTGCATCTTGACGGGGGTTGCATTCGCCCGTTACCGGCACCACATAGGCGAGCGCTACGGCGTGTTGGCGATCGTCAGTGAACCCGGTGTGTGAGGGCGAGGGGAAGTATTCGGCCACGGTGAACGGCACGGGGCTCAGGGGCAATTGTGGGAAAGCCATGGGGCCGAGATCTTTTTCCATGTGCCGCAAGAGGGCTGCGCGGATGGTCTCCCGGTAGAGCACCCGCCCGGACACGAGGGTGCGGACCATGCCGCCTTCTTCGTTTCCTTGCAGGAGTGTCCCAACTTCGATCACAAGTCCCAGCGGATCAAGGCGCACGGGAACTGCCTCGACGTAGACCATGGGGAGGCGGTTTCTGGCCTCGTACAGGTCTTCCTCGGAGAGCCAGCCTGGAAAAGGATCAGGGGTTCGTACACTCATGGTTAAGTTCTACCGCATCAAGACCGGGCGCGCGGGGCATGATTAGCTGGTGGCTGAATTACGGGAGCTGGATTTCCGTCACTGGGCTGCCTGCATCGAGGATCATTTGAAGGGATTGCCGTGGCCGTGGAATTAGAGGAACTACTGGTCCCCGACGCCGATGCATGGCGCGCATGGCTCGAGGCTAACCACCCTACGAGTCCAGGCGTGTGGTTGGTGTTGCATAAAAAGGGTGGTGCCACCACGGCATTGGATTATGCGGCTGCGCTGGATGAAGCGCTGTGTTATGGATGGATTGATGGCCAAGCTCGTTCGCGAGACTCTCACACCTCACTACGAAGAATGACCCCACGCACTGCCCGTAGCAAGTGGTCTCAGCGCAATGTTGGGCACGTGGCTCGCCTTGAAGATGCTGGCAAAATGTCGTTAGCTGGCCGGGCCGCCGTCGAATCTGCGAAGGCCGACGGCCGTTGGGAAGCCGCCTATTCTGGTGCCGCGAATGCCGTGTTGCCCGAGGACTTGTCTGCCGCGATTGCAGCGAATCCCTTGGCCCAAGCCACTTACAATCAGCTGAATTCGGCTAATCGCTACGCCATTATTTACCGGACCACAAGCGTCAAAACAGTGGTTGCTCGCCAGCGGAACATCACGAGGTTTGTGGAGATGTTGGCTCGCGGCGAAGCTCCTCACCCACAAAAATTCGCTCCTCATACCCCGCCGAGGTAGGTGCATCGCGCCATTCGCCTAGGTAATTTCCGGGGAGTTTGACGCTAAGCACCGACCTCGGCGAAAGTGAGGGCGGTGGGGTGAGGGATAGTGGGGTGATCAGCGTCCTTTCAGCCAACACGCAGCATCTTCACCGCTAGCGTTTAGAAATTGGTGGCAAACTACTGGGATGCCATCGCTTACTCCGCCCCGGGATGAATCTGCTTTGATGGGCTCATCGGCCTCCGCCTTCCAGCGCATCCGTATGTGGTTGAGACCCACCGCGGGACCAATTTGGTCCGCTCATGCGGCGTTTTTCACGGCTTCCGTTTTGATTGTTCTGGGCAATGTGATCTTTTGGTGGATGCTCGCGAGCGTAGCGTCGAATTCCGGTCCGGCCACGTGGGACGGGCCGTTACATTCGGCAGCTGTCGCCTCGCGAAACTCGTTGTTTACGGCCTTGATGTCAGCAGTTACCACTGTCACTTCGCCCATGGCGATGGCAGCGATCGGTAGTCTGACCGCCGTCGTCTGGTTTTTTTGGCGGCACGAATTGCGGCGTCCACTCATCCTGATGGTGGCTATGGCGGGCACTGTTGCACTATCCAGTTTTATCAAACATCAGGTGGGCCGCCCGCGTCCTTCGGCTAAAGAATTCCTGCTGGGACCGGACGACGCATTGTCATTTCCCTCGGGCCACACTCTCGGTTCTGGGGTGTTTTTTGGTGTGCTCGCCTACCTTCTGGTCTCGCGCTTAGAAAAACGTACGACGGCGTTACTCGCCGCGATTGCCGCAGTTTTGGGCACCGCTTTGGTGGGGTTGAGCCGGGTGTACTTGGGCTACCACTGGTTCACCGACGTGGTGGCTTCGGGTTCCTTGGCTCTGGTTGTGACCGGTGTGGTGATGCTGGTGGACTCGCTCTTACCCCGAACGCTCCCGGACTCAGCTACCCACTCCCGATGAGCCCACCCCCGCTGAGGTCGGTGCATCGCGTCGCTGGCCTAGGTAATTTCCGGGGAGCACGCGGCTAAGCACCGACCTCGGCGAAATAAAGTAGGAGCGGGGAAGCGGGCGGAAGGGACTATGCGTCGTGGGGGAAGGCTACTGCCTCGCCAACCACTCGTAAGCACAACTCGGTACCGGGCTGAGCGATGGCAGCGTTCCAGTGCCGGATGGCAATGATCTCGCCTCCGCCGGGGTATCGGTGAGCATTGGCTGTAGCATCACTTCGCCCGGCGGCCGAAGCTGAGACCGGCGGGGTTTGTGGCAACTGAATCCGTACCGTTGATTCTGGGCCAAAGTAATCGGTATCAACTACGCGCCCACGGATAGGCCCGTCCTCGGCGATCCGGATCTGCTCCGGGCGCAGCATCAACTGAACGCGGCCCTGGGCGGGGGGCCTGCGCACGGGAATTGCACCGAGCGAGCACGTGGCTAGGGACCCTTCCATCCACGCATCTAGAATCACGGCATCGCCCAAGAACTCGGCGGTGGCGCGATCTGCGGGGCGTGTGTAGACCACAAAGGGGTTACCGATTTGGGCCAGTTTCCCTCCGCGCATTACGGCAACCTGATCGGCGAAGGACAGCGCCTCGGCTTGGTCGTGAGTGACCAGGATGGTGGTCACTCCGGCCTTATTGAGCACTTTGGCTACGGCACGACGAGTAGCAACTCGCAAACCCGCATCGAGTGCAGAAAAGGGCTCATCCAAGAGCATCAGTTCAGGTTCGCGAGCCAGGGCCCTAGCCAGTGCCACGCGTTGCTGCTGACCTCCCGAGAGCTGGTGAGGCCGGCGCTTGATGTAGCTCGCGTCGAGGGCAACCATGTTCAGTAGCTCTTCAACGCGGGCCTTAGCGCCAGAGCGGCCACCGGGCAGAGAAATACCGAACGCGATGTTTTGACCAACGGTCAGATGAGGAAACAGGGCGCCATCCTGGGCCACGTACCCCACTTGACGTTTGTGCGCTGGCAACCAGACTCCGTCGCCCGCTACGGTTTTTCCGTTGAGCGAGATCCTGCCGGTATGCGGCCGCTCAAAACCTGCGATGAGCCGCAAAAGCGTGGTTTTCCCTGACCCGGAAGGACCCACAATGGCGGTGGTGCCTCCACGCGCAACGGAGAGATTAACGCCCTTCAGGACCGGGTGACTTCCAAAGCTTTTGGTGACGTCCACAATGCCCAAGTGGGTGTTGGTGCTGGCCGCGACGGACGCTGCAATCCGCGGTTCGGGGAGTCGTGAAGGGGATTGTTCGGTCACTGTCCGGCTGCTTTCTTGGACTGTTGGAATAGAAGATAAGTCATCGGCGCCGAGAGGACGATCATCAACAGAGCGTAAGGCGCCGCCCCTGCGTAGTCGATCTCGTTGCTCTTGGACCAGAACTCGGTGGCAAGCGTGTTCGTCCCGTTGGGGGAGAGTAACAGGGTTGCTGTCAGTTCATTCACAATGGCCAAAAACACCAGCGCTGCACCACCGGCGGCGGCAGGTGCGCTGAGCCGCAAGGTGATCCGAATAAAGGCCATCAGAGGGTTCTTCCCCAAGGACCGGGCCGCCTCATCGAGTTCCTTCGGTGCTTGGGAAAGCCCTGCACGAATGTTGACTAGCGCACGCGGAAGGTACAACAGCACGTAGGCCAACACTAGAACTAGGGAGGTCTGGTAGATGCCCGGCACCAATCGAATACTGACCGTCACAAACGCCAAGCCCACCACAATCCCGGGCATGGAACTGGTGACGTAGTTGGAGAGCTCGAGTGTTTTACTGAACCAGCCCGGGTGCCGAACCGCCAGGTAGGCGAGTGGGAAGGCGAACAACGTGGTCAAAACTGCGCCGGCTAGTCCGTAGCTGAGGGTTTGCAAGAGGGCAGGGCCAAATTCGGCCATGTTCCACACCGCGGTTCCGCCGGCGATCAGCCAGCGCAACACAAACCACAATGGCAGGCCGAAGGCCAACGCACTAAGGGCCACCAAGAACACTTGGGAGGGGAGTTGGTAACCGCCCAAAACCAGCCGGGATGGCTTGCCCTGCACGCCTGAACCCACACGGGCATAGCGTGCATTTCCGCGGCCGCGTACCTCAATGAGGAGCAAGATCAGGCAGAAGAACACCAGCACACTGGCCAGCATGTTCCCGGCTGCACCGTTAAAAGTGGACCGGAATTGCTCCATGATTGCGGTGGTGAAGGTGTCAAAGCGAATCATGGCAAAGGCGCCATATTCGGCGAGCAAGTGCAGCCCCACCAACAGCGCGCCACCGGTGATAGCAATGCGCAATTGTGGCAAAACTACCCTGAAGAAAACCCGCCAAGGTCCCAAACCCAAGGAAGCAGCGGACTGCTCAATCCCAGGATCCAAACGGCTGAGTGTGGCTGCCGCAGGGATGTAGATGAGCGGGAAATAGGACAGGACTGAAATCAGCACACCTGAGCTGACGCCTGCCAGCGAGGGGATTGCCGATACCCACGCGTAGCTGTTGACAAAGGCTGGGATGGCCAGCGGCGCTGCCAGCAGGACCGCCCAAATGCGGTGACCTCGCAGGCTGGTCCGTTCAACCAACCACGCCCCGGCCACACCAAGAATCACGCAGAGCGGGACCGTGAAAACGATCAGCAATACGGTGTTCAGTAGGAGCTCGCCAACGCGAGGGCGGAAGATCAGAGCGGCTGCGGAGGACCAGCCTATGGAGGCTGTCATAAACACCACGTAGCCCAGTGGCATCAAGGAGAACAGCGCAATGATCAGGGCAATAACTCGTAGCGCGCCTAGCCCGGAAAAGAGTCCGGAGAAGAAGTCGGCGATCTTGCGCAAGACGCCGGAAAGGAGGCCCGGGCGCTTGCCCGAACCTCCTGACTGGAGTGTGCCCACGGTGGTGGGCGAGGAATTACTCAAGGTTTAGAGGAGTCCTGCCTGAGTCATCAGCTCCGAGACCTTGGGGGAGTTCAGCTTGGCTGGGTCAACTGTGGGCGCCTGAAGGTCCTTGATAGGAGTCAGCTTGGAGTTGGCAGGAACATCGGATCCCACCGGGTACTCGAAGGACGTACCGTTCTGTAGAACTTCCTGGCCCTTTTTGCCGGTGATGAACTTCAGGAAAGCCTGAGCTGCAGCAGCGTTCTTGGCGCTCTTGAGGACACCGCCACCGGAGACGGATACGAATGCTCCCGGATCCTGGTTCTTGAAGTAGTGCAGGCCGATGTTCTTGGAGTTCTCACCGGTCTTCGCCTGATCACCGAAGTAGTAGTAGTGGTAGATCAACGCCATGTCTACCTCGCCAGCGTTCACTGCCTTCATGGCGGTGGAGTTGCCCTTGTATGCCTTGGAATTGGCCTTCATGGCCTTGAGCCAGTCGCTGGTTGCCTGCTCACCTTTGAGCTCCAACAGGGCAGAAACAATTGCCTGGAAGTCAGCGCCGGACGGTGAAGCTGCCCACTGGCCCTTGTATTCGTCCTTGGCCAAGTCCAGCATCGAGGCGGGGAGTTTGTCCTCGGTGAGTTTGGTTTTGTTGTAAACCAACACGGTGGAGCGGGCTGCGATTCCAGTCCACTTGTTGGTGGACGGGCGGTACGTCGACGGCACCTGATCCTGAGTTGCTTTGTCCACGTCGGCGAAAAGGCCAGCGTTTTCAACCTGTGTCATGGCCGGTGAGTTTTCGGTGAGGAAAACGTCTGCCGGGGAGGCTGCACCTTCTTGGATGATCTGGTTGGAAAGCTCCGAATCGTCACCGTTGCGCAGAGTCACTTTGACGTCGGTTTCCTTGGTGAATTCGTCTACCCAAGCTTGAGTGAGCGACTCGTGCTGGGCGTTGTACACGGTGATTTCGCCAGAAACGGCACCGTTGGATGCGGACGAATTTGAAGAGGGGGAGCCGCCGCAGGCGGTGAGGCCCAAGGCTGCGGTAGCCATCAAGGCAATGCCGGTCAGCGCGTTCTTACGGGTGAGGATCACGGGGAAGCTGCTTTCTGAAAGTTCACTGGACTAGGGTCCGGTAGGGCTGGAGAAGGGGATGGCCACCACTGAGACTGTAGGATAGCCAAGCCTAAGTAACCAAGTGAAAACAGGTCATTGTGAGCGAGATCACACTAATTAGGTCACTTTCTTGTCACCTAATTACTCGGTGTGCCTCTGCGGACTCGCTGCTCATGAGCCGCCGTTTAGCAGCCAATGATGGCTAAACGGTTCCCAGTGAGGCGGCGGCTTCGAAGATCATCCACGCCTGAAGTTGGGTGGAAAGTTCGACGACGGCTCCCGCAGGATACGTTTGCGCTGCGGTTTTGAGCGGGTGCGTTGAAAAGATCATGTCCGGGGCGCCTTCTCCCGCCGGGCGGCGGCCCTGCCACAGGGCTTCGGCGGTATCGCGGACCAAGGTGGCGGCAATGGATCGCGCCTCAGTAGACACAGCAGAATCATTCGCTGCGAGTGCTAAATAACGCACCAAAATCCCGGTGAAGAGGCCGCCGTCGCCCGTTCCGTCACAGCGCAAAATCCGCGCGCCGGCTCGCATCGGAACCGGCGAGTTACCTTCCGGAGCCAGGGTCAGCCGCGCGTCGATCGCGCGAATGAGAGCTTCTGCGCGTTCCAGATTCACCGGCCCGCCCAGCTCCAAAAGCGCTCCAAGAATGGGCCCTTGGTTGTACGTGTAGATGGCATTCTCAAGGAAAATCTCCCCACCGGCCCGGATTCTTAGCCCATCCAGGTACATTCCCTGTGAGGCATCAAAGAGCTTCGCATCGAGCCAATCAACCAGAGCTTGGGCCCGCTCGCGCCGCCCGGTCCGGGCAAAGTGCAGGGCAACTGGCGCGGTCGCTGGTGTGTTTTTGAAGTCGCGCTTTTTACTCCAAAACGTTCCGCCGCCAAGATCGTCAGTAGAGGCCGAATCGAATTGAAGGCTTAGAGTTTTGAGCAGCCGTGCGTTGCGCCGGCGGCCCGGATTGCGGGTCTTCTCGGCGAGCTGTTCCAACCGCCAAGACGAAAGTGCCAGCCACGCCATGTCGTCGTAATAGCTGTTCACAAAGGTCAAAAAATTCCGCAGCCGGATGGTGGTGACTAGACGCGAAGCGAGCCGTCCGGCGCTTGGCCGGGACGCGCCGTCGAACTTTACTCCGGTGGCCAATTCACGTTGCCCGGCATCTACTAGGGCGTCAACGTAATGCGCTTGCCACCAGTAATGCCACGGCGAAAAGAGCGATTTAATCCGGCGGGTGGGGCGGCGAATCGCGCCGATATGTGTCCCCGGCAGGAAGAACAACTTCTGTCCGAACTGGTGCACCACCGAACGTGCGGCGGTCTGTGCGCGATCCGTGGCCTCAAGTACTTGAGGTGTCTGCGTGCCGTAGTCCATAGTTCGAGCCTAATGCTATGGCGTGCCGAGGTTACAGCGACTAAACTCGGGGCCAGTTAATGACCATTAACGGATTGCTTTTTTTGGGGACCACATCGAGGAGGATGTATGGACATCAAGGGAGCAGTGGCTCTGGTGACTGGCGGGGCATCCGGGCTGGGTGCCGCCACGGCAAAGCGTTTGTACGACGCCGGAGCAACAGTAGTGATTGTTGACCTACCGCCGCGTGAGGGGTCGCCGTCTTTGGGGCAGCAGAGTGCCGAAGCCCTGGGCGAGCGCGCGGTGTTCATTGCCGCCGATGTGACGAATCCTGAACAAGTTCAAGCTGCTGTGGATGCAGCGGTTGGCTTGGGTCCGCTGCGCATTGTGGTGAACTGTGCCGGTGTTGCAACGCCAGGAAAGGTGCTGGGGCGCGAGGGTGTGTTGCCGCTTGAGCAATTCAGGCGAGTCATTGAGATCAACCTGATTGGTACCTTCAACGTTATTCGCCTAGCCGCTGAAGCAATGGCCGCTACCCCTGTGGTGAGCACCGAACTTGGTGGCGAGGAGCGCGGCGTCATCATCAACACGGCCTCGGTTGCCGCGTTCGACGGCCAAATTGGCCAGCCCGCCTACTCGGCCTCTAAGGGTGCAGTTGCCGCCATGACTTTGCCGATTGCCCGCGAATTGGCCCGCTCGCTGATGAGGGTAGTGACCATTGCTCCGGGCATTTTTGAGACCCCCATGCTGGCTGGGTTGCCTCAAGACGCTCAGGACTCTTTGGGACAGCAAGTGCCCCACCCGGCACGATTGGGGCGGCCGGAGGAGTACGCCAACCTTGCCGCACACATTGTAGAAAACGCCATGCTCAACGGCGAAACCATTCGTTTGGACGGGGCAATCCGGATGGGGCCCAAGTAAAGCGACAGCTACGTAGGGCTGGCCCAAAGTGTGGTCAGCCCTAAGCGGTGACGTTCACCCCTTTGTGGGGTCCTTCTCGCCAGCTTCTACGCGCACGTCCAAGCTGTTGTTTTTCACCGGCATAGGGCACGTGCCATAAGGGGTGAAGGCGCTGGGGTAGTTGATGGCCCGGTTGAAGTCCACCACCACGGTGCCGTTCGGGCGGGGCTTGGCCGTGGAGACTTTGCGCCAGTCATCGGTGGTGTCTCCGTTCGTGGCATCGTGGAAGGTGATGGTCAGGGCGCCCAGTTTTTCTTCTTCAGCTTGCAGGCGGTACTCCTGAGGTTTGCCGTCAGTTCCGGGGAGTTCAAAAACCACCTCGCCTACTGAACGGTGAACACCACCCACCAAGGGGTTGGCGGTGCCAATGGGAATCTCGCGTGGTTCGGGATAGGGCTCCCAGCGGGCAGTGATGGCCCACGTTGGGTCAAAAGCATAGGTGGGGACAGTGTTGAAGTCGGTGAAAACCGGCGAGGAGCTATCCCGTGTCCGGATGGCGAACTTGCCGCCGCGTACAGCAAGTTCCACCTGAACTTGAGAACCGTCGGTGCCGCCGTACTGGACCCAGTTCAACGATTCTTCGTCCTGAAGCTCTTGGGTGTACGTGCCGTCAACGGCCTCGCCAGTGTCCACAAAGCGCAATCCGTCCGCAGCGCTCGCGGTGAGTGTCGCCGCAGTACCGTCGGTTGACCACAATCCGGGGACCATCTCGAGGGTGCCTGGTTGCGGCGGGAGCCACTGAAACGAGGTGAGGGTGAGCCAGCCGAATTCGGTGGCAAGCGCTGTGTTGCGGGAGTGGCGGAAGCGTTCCCACCGTGCCACCTGGGGGTCTGTTTTGGCGGGTGCTGCGTTATTCATGTCTTCTCCTAGGACCGATCCTGTGGCCGATACTTCTACAACCTGACTCTGCCCCAAAAAATGCCCGCAGCCCAGCTCGGTGACCGAACGTGCGCGTTAACATCCGAGACAAATTGTGGGACCCCGGTCACGTCCCGGTAGTATCCCTGAAGTATCCGTAACTTGGCTCACAGTATCCAGCGCAGTGTACGAGCCCAGACCAAAACCACGAAAGTCGGTTCCATGTCTCCCGCTGCCCCCGTGTCCGCACCCGCAACGCCGTTCAACAAGGTTGATGAGGATCTTGCCGCCGAATTGCGTGCCGATGTCCGCCGCGTCTCCACACTCTTGGGTGAATCCTTGGTGCGTCAGCACGGCCCCGAGTTGCTGGCTTTGGTTGAACAAGTACGCCTTCTAACCAAAGAATCCAAGGAGGCTGGCCGGGGTGGCGCCGCGGCTACCGGGCCGTGGAGCGCGCACGACGTCGCCGCCCAAGTCCGCGAACTCCTCGCCTCCCTGCCGCTTGAGCAGGCTACCGATCTGGTCCGCGCTTTTGCGTTCTACTTCCACTTGGCCAATGCAGCCGAACAGGTTCACCGCGTTCGCGGCCTGCGCACCCGGGCAGAAAAAGACGGCTGGCTGGCCCAAGCCGTAGCCGAGATCATTGAAAAAGCTGGTGCAACAGTCCTGCAGGACGTGGTTAACGAACTCGACGTTCGCCCCATCTTTACGGCGCACCCCACCGAAGCTTCACGCCGCTCGGTGCTGGACAAAATCCGCAAACTCTCTGATGTTTTGGCACAGCCCACGGTTGAAGGAACCTCCGCTCGCCGCCGCCAAGACCGTGAACTCGCCGAAATCATCGATCAGATGTGGCAGACCGACGAGCTGCGACAAGTCCGGCCCACACCCATCGACGAGGCCCGTAACGCGATCTACTACCTTGGCAACATCCTTACCGACGCCATGCCGGAAGTTCTCACCGAACTCACCGAACTCCTCGACGCCCACGGTGTAACGCTGCCCGCCCAAAACGCACCGATTCGCTTCGGTTCCTGGATTGGTGGAGACCGTGACGGTAACCCCAACGTCACGGCCGACGTCACACGCGAAATTCTGCAGATCCAAAACCAGAACGCCGTACGGATCGGCATCTCGCTGCTGGACGACTTGATCTCTACACTCTCCAACTCCACGGCCCTAGCCGGTGCCGAAGAAGAGCTGCTGGAGTCCATTCGGGTGGACTTGGCCAATCTGCCGGGCCTGGACAAACGCGTCCTTGAACTCAACGCACAAGAGCCTTACCGCTTGAAGCTGACCTGCATCAAGGCCAAGCTCATCAACACGGGGCGTCGTGTTGCGGCTGGGAAGTCACACGAACCCGGACGCGACTTTGCCTCCACCGCGGAAATGGTCTCCGAGCTGGAACTGATGGAGCGTTCACTCCGCAAGCACTCGGCGTCGTTGGTTGCGGACGGTGCCTTGGCGCGCGTCCGCCGCTCATTGGCTTCTTTTGGGCTGCACCTGGCCACTTTGGACATCCGCGAGCATGCCGATCACCACCATGACGCGGTTGGCCAGCTCTTTGATCGCTTGGGTGACCTGCCCAAGCCATACGCTGAACTGTCCCGCGAAGAACGCCTCGAGCTACTCAGCGGGGAATTGTCCTCCCACCGTCCGCTCTCCGGGCACCCCATCCGTTTGGACGGTATTGCGGATAACACTTACAACGTTTTCCGTGTGATCCGGCAGTCACTGCGCACCTACGGTCCGGACGTGATCGAAACCTATATTGTCTCGATGACTCGCGGCGCCGACGACGTGCTGGCGCCAGCCGTGTTGGCACGCGAAGCAGGGCTGGTGGAGCTTCACGGCGAGACGCCGTACGCGAAGATCGGTTTTGCGCCGCTGCTGGAAACTGTTGACGAGCTGCGCGCATCGGCCGAAATTGTGGACCAGTTGCTCTCCGAGCCGGCCTACCGCGAACTAGTCCGGCTGCGTGGGAACGTGCAAGAAATTATGCTGGGCTACTCGGATTCCAACAAAGAATCCGGTGTGATGACCAGCCAGTGGGAAATCCACAAAACCCAGCGCAAACTCCGGGACGTGGCTGCCAAACATGGTGTGCGGGTCCGTATGTTCCACGGCCGCGGTGGCTCCGTGGGCCGTGGTGGCGGACCCACTTATGACGCCATCCTGGCTCAGCCCAACGGAGTACTTGAAGGCGAGATCAAGTTCACCGAACAGGGCGAGGTCATCTCTGACAAGTACTCCTTGCCTGAACTGGCACGCGAGAACCTAGAGCTTTCCTTGGCTGCCGTGATGCAAGGTTCCGCCCTGCACCGCACCCCACGCACCTCCGAGGAGGAACGCGAACGTTACGGGCACGTGATGGAAGTGATCTCTGACGCAGCCTTTGCCCAGTACCGCACCTTGATTGATGATCCCGATCTGCCCGCCTACTTCCTGGCATCCACCCCGGTGGAACAGCTAGGTGACCTTAACATTGGTTCGCGCCCGTCTAAGCGTCCCGATTCTGGCGCCGGTTTGGGTGGGCTCCGTGCCATCCCGTGGGTCTTCGGTTGGACGCAGTCTCGCCAGATTGTTCCAGGCTGGTTCGGCGTTGGTTCCGGGCTCAAGGCTGCCCGCGAGGCCGGCAATGAAGCGCAAATGAGTGAGATGTTGGAACGCTGGAACTTCTTCAGTTCGGTGCTCTCCAACGTTGAAATGACCCTCGCCAAAACGGACATGGACATTGCGGGGCACTATGTTGCTTCACTGGTTCCGGCCGAGCTGCACCATCTTTTTGACGTGATCCGTGCCGAATACGAGCTCACGGTGGCCGAGGTTCAGCACTTGACCGGTGAAAGCACTTTGCTGGACGCGCAGCCCACCCTCAAGCGCTCACTCGAAATCCGTGACCAGTACCTTGACCCGATCAGCTACCTGCAAGTGGAACTCTTGCGCCGCGTGCGCGAAGGCTCTGACAAGGTTGCCGCTGGTGCTAGCGAACGCGAGATTGACGTAACGCTTCAGCGCGCCATGCTCTTGACCATCAACGGTGTGGCAGCCGGTCTGCGCAACACCGGGTAGTTTGCGCGTTCGCTTGGTTAGGCTTGGGGGATGCCTTCCTTCCGCACCACACTGACTATTGATGGCCTGCGCCCGGGCAACGCTCCGGAATCGGTGATGGCCACTGCGGTTGAGGCGCTCGAATCCTGCCACCATGTTGAGGCGAATCAGCTGGACATTGTGCGTGGGGTTCCGCAACTGACCTTGCGTTTTCTGGTGGAGCCAACCGAGTACGACGCCGAGAATCGCCTTGCGCGAGAATCGGCGGCTTCGGTGCGGGACGCCGTCGACCGTGTTGCAGTGACGGGGCGTCAAACGGTGAGCCGCCGGGCGCGGGGTAAGTGGCTGGTGGTTTAGTCTTCAGTGCCGGGCTCTACCACCGGGGAGCGGTTGCCGCGCCGTTTGGTGATGATGAGGCCCAGCACCGCACCCACGGCTAGGCCCACCCCCACGCCAATGAGTGAGCTCGCCCAAAAGGGTAGGCGAGTGGCGGAGCCCGTGAAATAACCCAGACCCACCAGCCAGATGGCCCAGAGGACGGCGCCAATTGCTGCGCAAAAACTGAACCCCCGTGCCGTGACGTCACCGATTCCAGCGGCAGCTGAACAAGCGAGCCTTCCGCCGGGCAAGAACCGGGCACCGGTGATGGCCCCGTACGCCGAAGAACGGCCGGCCCGCTCGAGCGCCCGGTGAATTCCGCGGTGGACTCTGCGGCCCCAGCCCCAACGGTCCAAGACGCTACTGAGTTGGCGCCGGAACAGTTGAAAAACTAGAACATCGCCCAACCACGAACACAGCGCCGCGATGGCGCCCAGTAGCCACGGGTTGATTCGTCCTTCGGCCGCGAGTGCACCGCCGGTGATCACCAGCATTTCGGAGGGGATGGGCGGGAAAATGGCATCACCGAGGACCAGCGGAATACTCCACCAGTAGACTGCCGTGCCCCATGCTTCGGGGCTGCCAAAGATCATGTGGCCAAGTTACCGTACCTGAGGATGGCTATTGGCTTGCCGCGATTTTTTCTCGTGTGTGACTGAGCATGCTCACCACAGGGGCGCCCGGAATGAGCTGACCGTCGCGCACAAAGCCCTCTTCGCGGCCTACCAGGACAGTGATGAGCCGCTGCCGCCACGCAGCCACGGTGGTTTGGTGTTCGGGTTCTTTGGCGAGATTTCGCTGCTCTTGAGGGTCCTGCGCTAGGTCAAAAAACTGCTCAGTTCCCTTGCCAGAGCCCCAAATGTATTTCACCTTCCCATCGGTGAGCCAATGAATATTCTGGCCAAAATAGACGTGCTCGCCATGGAGGAATTCCCGCACAGGCGGCCGCTCCGGATCACTTGCGGCGCCCCGCAGCAGCGGGGCGAGGGATACGCCGTCGCACGTGTCCGGAACCGGCACCCCGGCGAGGTCAAGGAGCGTAGGCATCACGTCGCGCAGTTCCACAACGTCACTGACTACTGTGTGCTGCACTCGGCTGGCGGCGGCTTTCCTAGTGGCGTCCGCTGAGTCCGCGATGACCAGGGGGATTCGTGCGGAGCCTTCATAGGGGAGCGCTTTGCGGAACATGTGGTGATCGCCCATCAGCTCGCCGTGGTCACTGGTAAATGCGATAACGGTGTCCTCATCCAGGCCAAAGTCCGCTAGAGATTCACGGATCCGGTTGATCTGCAGGTCGATCTGCGTCATCAGCCCGTAGTAGCCGGCCCGGGCACGGTGAACCACCTCGTTGGGCAGGTGCCCGTAAGCCGCCTGGTAGTCGCCGTCCTTGCGGAACTCATCCCAGTCATCTTCCCAATCACCCCCCACCGCTTTGTAGTCGGGGAGATTCAGGTACTGGTTGTACGCCCACGCTGGAGGATCGTACGGCGGGTGGGGCCGGTGGAAGGACAAGTACAGGAAAAACGGTTTGCTGGGATCACGCCGGTACATCCACTCCACAGCCTGTGTGCCCACCCAGCTTGTTGGATGCAGCCGCTCGTCCTTGTCCCACGGGCGCGCCATCACGGAATTGCAGTTCACGCCGTTACCGAAGTACTCCTCATCCGGTGCCACCCCGGGCTGACGCCGCAACCACGGAACGTAATCATCAAAAAACGCGAACTGTTGTTTGAACTTCTTGCGGGCATAGTGCAGGTAGCCGTCATGCAGGACAACATCGTCAAAACCAAGCCGGGCCCGCTCCGGGTATACGTGCATTTTGCCGATGGCCTGGGTGTGATATCCGGCCTTTTTGAACTCGCCTTGAATGGTCACAGGGTGGGCGGCGTTGAAGTCCACACCCTCCTGATAGCCAACCCGGCCGTGCCGTTCCTGCGACTGCCCGGTGAAGAGGGCAACCCTAGCCGGAACACAGGTGGGCGTAGCGGAGTAGGCACGGTCAAAGCGCACACCTTCACGGGCCAGCTGGTCCAAGTGTGGCGTCTGAACGTGCGGGTGCCCGGCTGCGCCGAGGCAATCCCCACGCCATTCGTCGACACAAATGAGGATCACGTTTTTCTGCTTGGTGGGACGATTCACCCACTAACCATGGCTGGTGGGATGAGCACTCGTCAATCCTTGTCCGCGACGACGGGGATGCACCGGCCTGCGTGGGACGGACTATTTTGTAGGGGGAAACTCGCTCAACTGCAGTTCGCTCCGGTACTCCACCGGCTGCTTGCTGATCGGGTCAACAAAGTTGATCCCGCGGGCCAGGAGCTGGAGCGGTTTGGAGTAGTCGTCCGGAGCTTTGTCTAGCAAGTCAGGATAGAAAGCGTCATGCATAATTCCTAGACCCAGCGAGGCCATATGCACGCGCAGTTGGTGAGTTTTCCCGGTATGTGGCTCCAAACGGTAGAGGCCCCGCGCCGGTGGCGTCCCGTCGTCGTGCGTGTCCATCAGCTCGATGCGAGTCTCGGTATTTGGCTCCCCATCCACCACTTCGGCGAGCAGGTAGGTGCGTGACTTCACCATCCGGTTGCGGACCACCACCGGAAAATCGGGGGTGTTCAGGCCGCCGGCAGGTTTAATTGCGGCCACACACTCGTACTCTTTTTGCACCTGACGCTTCTCAAAAAGCACTTGGTACTTGCCGCGGGTATCCGGGTTTGTGGAAAACAGCAACACACCCGCCGTCATCCGATCCAGCCGGTGCATAGGGATCAGCTCGGGCAGATTCAGCAGATTCCGCAAGCGCACCAGCGCGGATTCCTGAATGTAAGTACCGCCCGGAGTTGTGGGCAAGAAATGCGGCTTATCCACCACCAGGAGGTGCTCATCCTGGTGCAAAATATTGATCTCCACCGGCATTCTGACCTCAGGCGGCAAGCTGCGGTAGTACCAAATGAAAGTGTGCGCGGTGAGCGGGGTGGTCCTGTCCAGAGGAACGCCGCCCTCGCCAACAATCTCCCCAGCATCAAAGCGGTCCGTGATTCCCTGCGGGTCAATGTGCCCCCAGCGATGCATCATGTAATCCATCGCCGTCTCCCAGGGGCCCTCATGCGGAAGACGAAGGCGGGTCGCATTCACGCCGTCGCGCACGGGAAGTGGGGATTTCATCACCGTTCAAGGGTACCCGCGCCCACCATCCGCCCATCCCACCCCACCCCACCCCACCCCACCCCACCTTTCGCCGAGGTCGGTGCTTAGCTCTGTTTTCCTAGGGAATTCACTAGGCATTCGACGCGATGCACCGACCTCGGTGAGGGGGAGCCGGAGAGAAATACGGTCTTGACAAGAAAAGTTGTCGGTTGGCATACTTTTTCTATGAAGGACATCGAAGTAATCGACAACCCAGCGGTCGCTGAAGCCTCGCTCGGGGCCATCCGCACGCGAATCCTTCAAGCGCTTGTTCAACCAGCCTCAGCCACCATGCTCGCAGGCACCTTGGAACTACCCCGCCAAAAAATCAACTACCACCTCAAAGCACTCGAATCAGTGGGGCTCGTGGAACTTGTCCAAGAGCGACGCAAAGGAAATGTCACCGAGCGAATTGTTCAAGCCTCGGCGGCGTCCTACGTCATTTCACCGGACGCGCTCGCAGCAATTTCGCCAGATCCGCACCGCTTTAGCGACAAGTTCTCGGCATTCTGGTTGCTGGCACTCGCCGCCAGGATGGTGACCGAATTAGGCAAACTCATCACGGGGGCCGCGGCCGCCAAACAGCCCCTCGCAACGTTCGCGATCGATGCCGACCTTAGCTTCAGCTCGGCCAAGGATCGGGCCGCGTTCGCCGAAGAACTAGGGGTCACCGTCACCAAGCTCGTGGACAAATATCACGACGGCGGACGCACCCCAATAGCGCGTCCGCACCGTCTCGTCGTCGCGCTTCACCCAACCCTGAAGCCCACAAGGCACCAAGTAGAAACCACCTCAAAGACCACCAAGGAGCAAATGTGAGCGAGAACCGCGAGTTTGAAATTGTTGCCGATATTCAGGTGCCAGCCACCCCCGATCGTGTGTGGGAGGCCATCACCACTGGCACGCCTGCGTGGATGTTCCCCACCGATCAGTGGCCAGCCGAGTTCCCTGTCAACGAGCGGCCGAGCCACCTGATTTCCCGCATGGACGGACCTGATGGTTGGTTCAATCAGCTGGAGCACGTTATTGAGCCGTTGCCGGATGGGAGGGCTTCTATTCACTACGTGCACAGCGGAATTTTTGCCGACAATTGGGACCAGCAATACGACGGCGCTTCAAAGCACACCGCGTTCTATCTGCACACCTTGGGCCAATATTTGGAGCACTTCGATGGCAAGCCTGTGGTGTTCACCGACATTCAGGGGCCAGCTACCTCAGCCACGCCCGAAGCGTTTGACCAGTTCAAGGGCGCATTGGGTATCGCCGGTTCCGCTGTTGGGGACAAGGTCGATGTCATGCTCGACGGCGTTGGGCAGCTTCGCGGCGACGTGGACTTTGTGAATGAAAACTTCGTGGGAATCCGAACTCAGGATGCGCTGCTGCGATTCTTTGGCCGCAACAATTTTGGCGCAGTGGTGGGGATGACAGTGCACGACTTCAGCGCGCCGTCGGATCCGGCTGCCCGCTCTGAGGAAACGGCGGTCGCCTGGAGCGCGTTCTTCGCGAGCGTCTACGGCGAGTAGCTCGCGTCCCGGGCTCCCTCACGCGTCCACCCTCACCTCACGCGTCCACCCTCACCTCACGCGTCCACCCTCACCTCACGCCGAGGTCGGTGCACCGTGCCGTTCGCCTAGGCAATTTCCTAGGAGAACGACGCTAAGCACCGACCTCGCGGGATGGGGATGGGGAAGGGGAAGTCGCGGGGAGGGCGGACTGGGCTAGGCGATTGCGGCGGGGCGCTCGGTGATGTCCTGGGTTGACGACTTGCTCAGAGAGGCTCGTAGTTTTGGTGCGGTCTCGAGTCGGGCCTGCATTTCTTTGAGGGCCAGCACGGCTTCGCGAAGCTGCTCTGCTGGCAGGGTAAATGGCAAGCGCAAGTGTCTTTCAAAGGCGCCGCCAATGCCAAATCGGGGTCCGGCGGCTAAACGAATTCCGTATTCGGGCCCAAGCACCGTCAGTGCGGTGCTGAGTTCCCCGGGCAGCGCGCACCACACTGTGAGCCCGCCGCCGGGCCGTTCGGGACGCCACGTGGGCAGGTGTTCTGCGAGTAATTCCATCAACGAATCACGGTTCCTGCGCAGCTGGTTGAGCCTTGCCGGAAGCGGCTCGCGGAGTTCGCGGACCAAGTGGGTTGCCGCAAGTTGATCCACTACCGGCCCGCCCAAGTCCATGGGGGTCCGGGCGGCGGCCAAGCGTTGAATAGTGGCACTGGAGGCCCGGATCCAGCCGACCCGGAGGCCCGCCCAATGGGACTTGCTGAGCGATCCGATGGACAACACCTCGGTACCAAAACTGGACATCGGGGCAGCGCTGACGCCGTCCAGATTCACTTCGCGTAAGGTCTCGTCAATCACCAAAACGGTCCCCGAGGCAGCGGCAGCGCGCACCACCCGTCTGCGCTGAGAATCCGTCATCAACCGTCCAGTCGGGTTGTGAAAATCAGGGACGAGATACGCCAAAGCGGGCTTGTGCTGGGCCAGCGCTTCCTCCAAGGCGGGCACGTCCCAACCCTGATTCGGGTCCTTCGCCAAGGGAACGGGTAGGGCCCGGCAGCCAGCTGCGTTGATGGCATCCAGAGCGTTCGGGTAGCTGGGGTGGTCCACCAGGACTTTGGCCCCGCGGCCCGCGAAAGTCCGCAGGATCACATTCAGAGCATGCTGCGCGCCGGACGTGATGATCAATTGCGAAGCATCGGTGGGGACGGACTGTGCCGCGTAGTAGTCCGCCACGGCTTGGCGCAGCGCCGGCAGCCCAAGAGCGTCGTAACCAAAACCAGGTAAGAGCGCCGGCAATTCCGTCAGGGCCGCCGCAAACCCGCGGTGAACCACTTCTCCGCTCGCGGGCAATGACGCGTAGGCCAGGTCAATAACTCCCTCGGGCGGAGCCAGGCCAGGGGCCCCGGAAAGTCCGACGGCGGCACTTAGGTAAGTGCCGCCGTCGCCCATTGCTCGGTGAGACTTGGCGGTAGGTGGCCGCGCATTTTGCCGTGTGGCGGAGTAGCTGGAACCCAGCGTCCCGGGCACACAGGTCCTGGCTCGGCCGCCTTGTGGGCCGGCGATGAATTCTTCTCGGCGGAGTTCTGCGTAGGCGGCGGTCACGGTGGTTCGGCTCAGGCCCAGCGTTTCTGCGAGCGAGCGTTCACTGGGTAGGGCCGTGCCCAGAGGGAGCCGGCCGTCGAGGATCAGGAGCCGGATAACCTGGGCGAGCTCACGGTACGCGGGGGAGACGCCGTGGTTCCAGATGCCAAGGAGTCGGCTGAGTGAACTTGCTGCAAGGGCGGAAGGCATAAGGCCAGTATCTCAAAGTGGCTATGGAATACAAGGCCAGTTTGCTTGGACAATAGATGCATGATGTTCCGCAGACTCCTTCAACTATTCGCCGGCTTGGCCCTTTACGGCATTTCCCTGGCGATTTTTATTCGTGCCGCCGTGGGTCTGGATCCGTGGGACGTTTTCCACCAAGGGTTGGCTAGCCGCATCCACCTGAGCATTGGCACGGTGGTGGTGATGATGAGTTTTGTGGTGCTGCTCTTGTGGATTCCGCTGCGGCAAAAGCCCGGGTTTGGAACCTTGTGCAACGCCGTTTTGGTAGGGGTTTTTGCCGATATTGGGCTCGCGATCATCCCGCAGGTCAACGGATTTGTGCTCCAACTCGCGGTGATGGTTGCCGCCGTGGTGCTCAACGCAGTGGCCACTGCTTGCTACATTGGTGCACGTTTTGGTCCCGGCCCGCGAGATGGCCTAATGACGGGGTTGGCCCGCCGATCCGGCTGGTCTGTAAGGGTTGCACGCACCAGCATCGAGGTCCTCGTTTTGGTGATCGGGTGGTTACTCGGCGGCACGGTGGGCATTGGAACTGTGGTCTACGCCTTGGCCATTGGACCACTGGTGCATTGGTTGTTGCCGAAGTTTATGGTGCATGACCCCAAAGCCATGGCACTCTCCCCGAAGTAGCCCCCTTAACATTCGCCGAGGTCGGTGCATCGGCGCGTTCTCCCCGTTAATTTCCGGGGCAAACGGAGCTATGCACCGACTTCGGCGCGAGGGGGGGCTGGCAGGCGGGGCAGAAGAATATGTTGCGCTCTTCGCCGACCCCGCCGCTCGTCAAGCCGTCGGTGCCCAGCACGTCACGGGTGCCCAGAAGCTCGCGACGCACCGGGGTTCCGCAGCGCCGGCAAGGTTGATGTTGCCGCCCGTAAACCCAGTACCCGGGCCGAACGCCAAGAGCTGCGGCTCTGGGACCAAGAGTGTTCCGGATTCCGCTGCCCCTGTTCGCTTGGAGCAATTCGTGGGCGAATCCGATCAGCTCAGCCGGATCCGGCACGGAAGCTACCGGAGTGCTCGGGTGAATGCCGGCCAGAAAACACGCCTCGCAACGGTAAATGTTCCCCACACCAGCCATCACTCGTTGGTCGAGCAGCACCACGCCAACGGGAGTCTTGGGCCACGCGAGCATTCGCCGGAGGGCTTTGTCAGAATCCCATTCCGGGCCCAGATGATCGGGCCCCAAATGGCCCAGGGTTTTCTCTTCGGCAGCTGTGGGAATGACCTCGAGTATGCCTAGTGAAAATCCGACGACGTCACTTTCGGCGGTGCGTAGAACACACCTTGCGGTGTGGCCGGGTTTACGCCACTTACCGCCGGTTGGATAAACCTGCCACGAGCCCTCCATTTTCAGGTGTGAATGAATCGTGAGTCCGCCCGGGGACCCACCAGCGGGTGGCTGAACCCGGATCAGAAGGTGTTTGCCTCGGGGGAGAGCTTCCAACACGGTCCAGCCGGCTAGGTTCAAGGTGGCGAACCGGGGTACGCGGAAGTCGCTCGAGACGAGTACGCGGCCTGCCAACGCGGAGTGAAGTTCCCGGGCCGCCCGCCAGACGGAATCGCCCTCAGGCACGGATCCGCAATCCGCGTGGTGTTGAGTACGCACCGGCGGCGGCGAGGGCGGCGGCGAGTGGGGTGTCTAGAAGATCGTGGCCGTTGACCTTTTCCATGGCGAGTTTGTCCACGGCGCCGCGCTTGACTACATCAACTAGTGTTTCCGCGGCGGGCACTAGAACTTCATCGGCGTCGGAGAAAGCCAGAAGCGTTTTGCCGCCACGCTCAACGTAGAGAACTAACGCCCCGTCAACCATCACTACTAGTGCCCCGGCTTTGCGGCCTGGGCGGTGACCGGATCCGGCGTCGGCCACGGGGGCGGGCCAGGGGAGTGCAGCGCCGTAGGGGTTCGCCGGGTCAGTGGCGGCGAGGGCGATGGTCTCGTGTGGTGCGGGATCGTTGGGGGCACGCAATTGGGTGTCTTCGCTGAAGGAACGCAGCCGGTCAACCGTGGCCGGGACGGCGAACTGTGCTGCGCCGAGGTGTTCGATGAAGTATCCGCGCCGGCAGCGTCCAGCTTCCTCGAGCCGCGCCAGAACTTTGTACATGAGCCCGAATCCGCCGGGAATCTGCTCGGCCATCACCGAACCGCGTGTGACTACCCCGTAGCGGTCCAACATCAGTTCGGCTGTGGCGTGGGCGTGGATGGTGGGGTCAAGGGCGGGGATGGGCAGCGCTGACCAGCGCCCCGCGGCCAAGGGTGGTGTGTTGGATTCTGCGCTGTAACCGGACCCGGCGAGCCCGGCACCGCGCAGTCCAGAGCCCAGACGCCCCGCCCCGCCATACGTGGGAGCCCCGCCGTACGTGGGAGCCCCGCCATACGTGGGACCCCCGCCATAGGTAGGGGCCCCTCCGTAGGAAGCAGCCCCGCCGTAGGAAGCACCAGAGGAGCCAGAAACACCCAACCTTCCAGCCCGCAATGACCGAGCCCGGGCCGGCCGGGAAGTAATTTTGTGAGCCGTTTTGCCGCCGTCCAGCAGTGCACGCACTGGCGCAAAAGTGTCTCCAGTGATCCGCCCGGCCCAGACCAGATCCCAGAGTGCCGCCACAATTTCTGAGTCACTGAGGACAGCGTCCATACCCCCGGCAATGTCTTTGAGTTGCCGGAAGAAGTAGGCTCCGCCGCCTGCTTGGAGGTGTTCCAGGACGCGTTCGGCGGCGCTTCCGGGCACGTATTCGGGGTCTGGGTTGAGTGTGAGTTGGTTGGATTCGGCGAGGTGTAGCCGGATCCAACCATCGTTTCCGGGCAAGGCTCCGGCGCCGGACCATTGGATTTCGCCGGCGGCCATGAGCTCGTCCAGCATGGCTGGGGCGTAGTCCTGCACGCGGTTGGCCAGAATGAGCGGTTCCCAGGCCGACGCCGGAATGGGCACCCCGGCGAGTTGGTCCACTGCCGTAAGAATTCCGTCCAGGCCGCGCAAGGAACTGCGTTTTCCGTAGGCGGCGGCGTGTTGCCAAATGGGTAAAAAGCGGCCATAAGCAGCGGTGTCCACAGGCTCGACTTCTGCGCGCAGCACGGCGAGGGAGCGCCGTCGTAATCGCCGCAAGACTTCCGAGTCGCACCACTCGGTGGGCGCAGCACTGGTAACAGCCCCGCTGTTCAAGGAACCGCCGGGAGCAGAGTCAGCTTCGGCAACACGGTGTGGACGGAACTCGCCCTCCACCACACGGCCCGCGCCAGCGAGTTGGCGCAAAGCCCCCTGCACCACGGCGCTGCCTAGCCCCAAACGTGCGGCGACCTCTGCGGTGGTGAACGGGGCGTGGGTGCGCGCATACCGGGAAACCAGATCGCCTAGCGGATCGGCAACTGGCTCAATAAACGCGTTCGGAATACCCATCGGCAACGGCACACCCAGGGCGTCGCGCAACCGCGCGGCATCCTCCACGGCGGCGAACCGCTCACTCCCAGCGATACTCACGCTCAAGGCGCGCTTTGCCTTGAGCAGCGCATTGACGTGTTCGACGGCGGCAATACCGAGTGCCTCACTGACCGCTGTTTCACTCGCTTCAGCCGTGGGCGCCTTTTGTGTGGCAGGTTCCAGTTCCAGCCGTGCGGCGATCTCCGCAACGCTTAGTGGCCCCAAGAGTCGGAGCAGGTCCGCAACTCCTTCTACACCGCGGGCTTTGCGGTCCGGGGCTAGGCGTTGGAGTTCCTTCTCGGTGGTCTCAATAACTGCAGCGTCGAGGAGTTCGCGTAGTTCGGCCCGGCCCAATAGTTCGTTGAGCAGAGTCGGATCCAAAGAAAGCGCAGCGGCCCGGCGTTCGGCCAGCGGTGAGTCGCCTTCATAGAGGAATTGGGCCACGTAGCCAAAGAGGAGTGACTTGGCGAAGGGCGAGGGCTGCGCGGTGGTGGTGTGGACCATCCGTAGTTCGCGCCGTTCAATCTGCGCCGCGATGTCTTTGAGCGCTGGCAGGTCGTAAACATCCTGCAGGCATTCCCGGACGGTTTCGAGGACGATCGGGAAGGTAGGGTACTTTTTGGCGACGTCTAGTAGTGCGGCGGCGCGTTGGCGTTGTTGCCAGAGGGGTTGGCGTTTGCCGGGGGTTTGACGCGGTAGCAGCAGGGCGCGGGCTGCGCATTCCCGGAAACGGGCGGCAAAGAGCGCACTTCCGCCCACCTCGGTGGTGACGATTGCTTCGAGCTCGTCCGGTTCAAAGATGAATAGTTCGGCGCCGGGTGGTTCGTCGTCCATCATGGGAACGCGCAACACAATGCCGTCGTCTGCGGCCATCGCTGAACCGTCCAGGCCGTAGCGTTCGTGTAATCGACGGCCCACCGCGAGGGCCCATGGTGCGTGCACGGGCATGCCGAACGGGCTGTGGAGGATTACTCGCCAATCGCCGAGTTCGTCGTGGAATCTTTCCACCACGAGGGTGCGGTCGTTGGGGACAACTTCGGTGGATTGGCGCTGCTCGGTGAGGTAGCTGATGAGGTTCCCGGCGGCGAAGTCATCCAGCCCGGCGGCGCTGCAACGCGCAGTGGCGGTTTCGACGTCGGACGTTGAAAGTTCCCGGATGAAGGCACCCAAGGCGCGGCCCAACTCCACGGGCCGGCCTAGGGAATCGCCCTTCCAGAACGGTAGTTTCCCGGGCTGGCCGTAGGCGGGGGAGACCAGGACGCGGTCGTGGGTGATGTCCTCGATCCGCCAGCTGGTGGCACCGAGTGCGAACACGTCGCCCACACGGGATTCGTAGACCATTTCCTCGTCCAGCTCGCCCACACGTTTGCTGGATTTGGGGTCCTGATCGCCCACCAAATACACACCAAATAGCCCGCGGTCTGGGATGGTTCCGCCGGAGACAACGGCCAAACGCTGGGCGCCGGGCCGGCCTTCGATGGTTCCGGCGTTGCGGTCCCACACAATCCGGGGACGCAGCTCGGCGAACTCGTCCGAGGGGTACCGCCCGGCGAGTAGGTCAAGGGTTGCGTTGAAGGCGGAGCGTGGGAGCCCGGCGAAGGGCGCGCTGCGGCGGACGACGTCGAACCAGTGGTCCACATCTATGGAACCCAACGCTGTGGCCGCCACGGTTTGTTGGGCCAAAATGTCCAGCGGGTTTTGCGGGATGGAGAGGCGTTCAATTTTGCCGCTGAGCATACGTTCCACCGTGACGGTGGTGTGCAGGAGGTCAGCGCGGTGTTTGGGGAAGAGGACGCCTTGGCTGATTTCGCCGACTTGGTGGCCGGCGCGCCCCACACGTTGAAGTCCGCTGGCCACCGAGGGCGGAGATTCGACCTGGATGACCAGGTCCACGGCGCCCATGTCGATGCCGAGTTCAAGCGAGGAAGTTGCTACAACGCAACGGAGCCGCCCGGATTTGAGGTCGTCTTCAATGGTGGCTCGCTGGTCTTTGGAGACTGAGCCGTGGTGAGCTCGCGCCAAGATAGGGTCGGCACCGGTGGTGGCGCCAGCTTGAGCCATCACTTGCGCGGGCGGTGCAGTTTTAGTGGCCGCGACACCCGGTGCAGCTTTACCAGGCAGCGCAGTTACATCAATATCCCAGCCGCCTTCAGCTTCCATCAATTGCCGTGCGGCGTAGATTTCGTTGAGCCGGGCTGTGAGCCGCTCGGCCAGGCGGCGTGAGTTGGCGAACACAATGGTGGACTGATTTTTCAGGACTAGGTCAACGATTTTCTCTTCCACATGCGGCCAAATGGATGCTTGTGGTTGGAGTCCGGAGGCTGGTCCAAGATCGTGTGCTGCGGCAGCGGCGGGGAGATCTGACATGTCCTCCACAGGTACGCTGACGGCCAGGTCCCAGGTCTTCGAAGCCGGTGGCGCAACAATTTTTACCGGTGCTGAGCCGGCCAAAAATTGTGCCACAAGCTCGTGTGGCTCAACCGTTGCTGAGAGGCCGATCCGCTGGACAGGTTTGTCCAACAAAGCGTCCAGGCGTTCAAGTGAAACGGCAAGGTGAGCCCCGCGTTTAGTCCCGGCCACGGCGTGAACCTCATCAATGATGACGGTGTCCACCTCAGCCAAGGTTTCACGCGCTTTGGAGGTCAGCATCAAAAAGAGCGACTCGGGTGTGGTGATCAGAATGTCTGGCGGGTTGCTCAAGAGGGTGCGGCGTTCGGCCGCGGTGCTATCTCCAGAGCGCACACCAACTGTGACGCCAGGGGCAGGGAGGCCCAGCATTTTGGCAGTTTGCGTGATCCCAATAAGCGGCGCACGGAGGTTGCGTTCCACGTCAACGCCCAGGGCCTTGAGCGGGGAAATGTAGAGGACCTTGGTTTTGCGCTTTGGCGCTCTTGGAGCTTTGGACGCCTTGGCAGCAGGGGGAGATTCGGCGCCTGTTCCAGAAGCGTCTGTTCCAGATCCGGCGGGTTCGCTTGGTGTGAGCGGGGCAGCGTCAACCATCAGCGGCAACTCTGTTTGCCCGGCAGTTTGGGCCCGCCCAATAAGCCCGTCCAAGGCCCACAAAAAAGCGGCGAGAGTTTTACCCGAACCTGTGGGGGCAACAACTAGCGCGTGGCTGCCGGAGGAGATGGCGTCCCAAGCTCCAGATTGTGCTGGGGTGGGCGCCTTAAAAGCGCCCAGGAACCATTGACTGGTTGCTGGGCTAAAACGGTCCATCACGGCGGCGGCGTGGCCGTTGTTTGATTGCCCTGCGCGCATTTTTACATCATGCCTTACCGCGCCGACACTTTAGCCAGCTTGGTAAATCCCCAAGGTCAGCAAAGCAATCTGGGTGTTGGCGCAGGCAGCCATGGGACGAGCAATAAACACGGAGCCGGTGTCCTCTGGAGGGTAGATCCGGATGCCAGCGGCCTGAACTTGTTGGCAGCCTTGGTACTTCCCGGGTTGGTTGTATTGCAGCACTGCGTGGCCGGACTGGCCTGGCTTGAGGATCACGTCAACGGGGGTTTCGGCTGTCCGGTCCGCGGGTTTGCCGATCGGTTCGCCCGTGGGGCCCGCGGTGAGGGAAACACCCGAGTACCCCTTCAGGAGGCAGTTGCTGGTGCCCTTGTTGGTGAGAATGAGCTTGATGTAATTGCTTCCGGCTGCGCCGCCACCGGTTCCGTCTGTGCTCGCGGCGAGGTTGGCGGAGACACAGCGCGGTGGAGTTCCGGCTTGAGCTGCCGCTGGGGTGGTAGCGGAAGGCTTGGTGGTAGAGCTGGGGCTGGCGCTGCTGCTGGCCGTCTGGGTGGCCGACGCCGACGCGCTTGCCGAAGCGCTGTCCGTTGAGGGTGCGGGCGAGGATGATTGGCTCGAATTACTCGATGTTGATGAAGGTGCTGGGGCCGCCGGGGCGCACCCTGCCATTGCTAGTGCGGCAATGGCCAGCGAGGTGGCGGGGATCAGGAATCGGGCCTTCAGCATGCTCATGGTCACCAATCTACTTTCCCCGTTGTCCTAGTCAACGAATTACGGGCCACCGCAGCTTATTGACGCCCGGATTGTGACGTGGTGCCGCCGTTAATGTTCGACGGCGGCACCACGTCAGGTCCGAATCTTCGCCGAGGTCGGTGCTTGGTCAGGTCCGAATCTTCGCCGAGGTCGGTGCTTGGCTCCGATTACCCCGTAAAAAGACGGGGATCTCGGCGGTCAGCACCGACCTCGCGAAGAAATGATGTCTACTTCGCTGAAGTGGCACCCGCAGCGCGGCGGCTCCGGACGGACTTGAACAGTGCCGCCCCACCCATCACAAGCCCTGCCAGCCCGGCAAGCAAGCCAGCCCAGCTGCGGCCGGAGGCACCGCCGTCGTCCGTTGAAGCAGAGCTGGTAGCCGCGGTAGCCGTTGAGTCCTGGTCGGTGCCGTGGCCGGTGCCGTGCTCTGAACTGGTGGCGCTCGCAGCAGTGATTTCAAAGGACGGTGCCGGTGCGTCCAGCGTTTCCGGATCCTGGCCTTCCTTGGCTACCTGTGACCAGTCCGTTTGGCCCTTCTCGCAGTTCTGGAGAGTGGGGAAAATCAGGGTGGTTCCGGCGGCGTCGGGGACCTTCAAGGAGAGGACTAGGGTGTCACGGTAACCGTCCGGGAGGGGTGTTTTTGCCGTGTAAACAACCTTGCTGGTGCGTTCGGTGATGCTGTTGCCGGTTGCCAGTTTTTTGGGCTGGGCCAGCTTTTCGGTCACCTTGGCCACTGTCCAGTTGGGGTTCACCGTGGGGGTTACTTGGTCGATCTGTTCAGGCAGCGTGATGGTGACTTTGGTTGTGGGCGAGCTTTCGCAACCGTGCGGGACGGCGAAGGTCAGCAGGGCGTAGGAGTTTGCTTCGGTTTTATCCGGGGTGACTCCAACGTGCGCGGATGCGGCGGTGACGCCAGCCAGCAACAGGACGGCGGTGCTGGCGGTGACGGCTGCGCCGGTGTTCATGGCGCGGCGGAATGTGGTGTGTTTCATCAGGGATGCCTTTCGGGCGCGCAGTAGTTGCGCAAAAGTGGTTGACCGCCACCGGGCCCTTGAAACGGGTTCGTACAGAATCGGGTTCTTGCAGTGGCGGGTTAGTACAGCGGGAGTAGCGCGCCGAGAGGCGGCCCGCGGTGCCTATTGCGCCGAAGGTTTCGCCAGGGAAGTTGTGCGGATGCGCGCGGTTCCGTGCGTGGCAGCGGTGCGCGTACGACGTCGGGCCCTACCGCAAGTGGCAAGGTCACCAAGGGGCGCAACCACGCCGCGAGTGCCCACAAAGCGGATTCGCCCTTGGCGAGGAGGAGCCCGGTGCAGATGGTTGCGATGGCGTGGGCCATCAACATGGTGGCTCCGGGTGCGGAGCTCAATTCTTGAGCGTGTTCAACCAGCGAATGGGCGGTGTGATCACTGACCGCAGCTAGCGCAGGAATCGAGTGATGCCCGGTTTGGACCGTTGTGGCGATGGCGCTTCCGGTCCCTTGGAACGCGCTGAACGCTTCGTGAAGCGCCAACTGGCCGGCGCTCAGTGCGGCTGTTGTGGTGACGATGTTGAGTTTGATGCGCGTCAGTAGCGTGGAGGCGAGCCCGGTCAGTGCGATCAGCGCAATAACGATGACTAGCGGGGGCAGTGTGCCGCCGGAATAAACGTGTGCGCCGGCGGAGAGGGACACTGAGGCCACGGCTAGGGTGGCGGTCCGGAGCGCGTGGAAGGGTGGGCGCTTGTGCACGCGTAACACCTTTCCTCGCCGGCTGAAACTCAGAACCGATTCTATCGGCATCCGGGATGTGGTGTGGACGCTAGGTGGCAGGGTTCGTGGCAGAACTTTTGCGCTGCTTTGAGGCGAGCCGCGAGCCGGCGATTGCCGCAGCGGCGATGGTCACGAGTGCGCCCAGAACTAGGGCGGCTGGTTCGCCAGGCTGCAGGACTCCCAGCTGATTGCCCACGGTTGCCGCGGCCACGGGGACACCTAGCTGGGTGGCGGCCAGAACGCCCAGCGGGATGCCTTGGTGCAGCAGAAAGTTGAGGCAGTGGACCAGTACCGCGCCGGCGCCTAAGGCTAGTCCTAGGGCGATCATGGTGGGGTGATCCCACAGTTCGCGGAGGTTGAGGGAAGCGCCGAGCCATACAAAAAATAGTGGGCCTAAAAAGCCGTCGGAGAGGGCAAATAGTTGGTGGGCTAGGCGGCGTGGTTCGCCAACGGCGGCCACCACCAAGCCAAAGGAGAATCCGGCCAACAAAACTGACACGTGCCCGTAAGCGGCGATTCCGGCAAGGGCGAAGAGGAGCATCAACTGGATCCGCAGTTCCAGGGCCAAGCCGTGGCGTTCGGAGAGGCGGTGCACCAGAAGTCGGGTGCCGCGCTGTTCCCAGTGGCGCAGGAGAACAAACAGGAGCGCCGAGCATGCTGCCACTACTAGGGCGCCGGCAGCGGCGCGGACAGCATTGTCCGGGTCGATGGCTAGCGGCAGGGCCACAATGCAGGCAATGTCAGCCACAGCTACTTGGGCTGTGAGGGCCAGAATGTTGGGGCCTTGGAGTTTCATCGAGTAGATGATCGGCAGGACTAACGCGGCCGAGGATGACGCCAATAGGACGATGTATAGGGGAGCGTGCCCGGTGCCGAACACGGCGGCAATGAGGACGCCGAGTGCACCGGCGCCCACTGCGGCAACGATCGCTTGGATGGCGCCCTTTTTGAGGACGCCCCGGATGTCTAGGTTTCTGAGGGGGAGGTGGCTGCCTGCGACGAACATCATGAGCGCAAAGCCGATGTCCGCGAGCCATGTGAAGGTGGGCTCTGCGGAATCCACCCAGGCCAGTCCGCTGCGGCCAATCACCAGTCCGGCCAGTAGCTGGCCGAGGACCACCGGAATGTTCCAACGTTTGGGTAGCGTCAGTAGCGGGCCCAAAAGTGCGACGGCGGAGATGAGTGCCAGCGTAAAGAACGTCACGGGCGCTACCTCCTTCGCTGTGGGACTGTTGTGCGCAGACTGTCACCTAACCGTGCCAGAAGAAGGTGATTGTGCCTATATGTGTTCGAAGAGTGGCTGATCAGGTGGGGCTCACCTCGGGGCCGCTTGCAGGTGACCCACTACACGTGACCCACTACAAGTGACACACTACAAGTGACACAGGCACGTACAAATAGGTTCAGCCGGCCAAAAGTCGATGTCAGGTTCCAGCTCGTCGAAGCGCTGCGGAATGTCCCGGGGAGGGGCGATTATTGGTGCTGGCCTGTTGAGCTTTTCCATCATCTCGTTGAAGCGTTGGCCGTCCTGCTTGTACATGGCAAGGACGGTAGCAGCGGGCTCTGACATTGGAGCTGGGGCACCGTTGACGGGCTGAGGCAGCTGCTGCCACGACTACTCGTGTTGCGTCGTTCTCTGCGGGACCGGCAACCGTGTACCCGGTTGCGACGGTCACGGTTCAAAGCTAGGCGCAGCGATTGAGTGGCCGCTGGTCGGTTCGTATTGTTGCCACCGGCGCTGTGAAAGCGAGCGCGAGCGGGCAGAGTTACGTCCGTGTGGTTCCACGCCCGACGTCGGCCCGTCCGGTGAGCAAGTTGAACTGCCCGTCATGGGTGCCCATCAAGGGGAACCAGACCAAGATTTATCACATGCCGGGTCAGGCTTTTTATAGCCGCACTACCCCGGTGGTTTGCTTCTCCACAGAGCGTGCCGCTGTTCAGGCTGGATACCGCAAGTCCAAGCGGTAAGTCTGACAGTCGTTTTGCGTTAGTAGCGGCGGGCGAAGAGACGGTCTCATTTTAGATAAAACAAAACCCCTGTTTCCCTTGTAAACAAAGGGAAACAGGGGTTTTGCATTTGGCGGTGACGGTGGGATTTGAACCCACGTTGGCTTTGACACCAAACAACATTTCGAGTGTTGCACCTTCGGCCGCTCGGACACGTCACCAAACATGAACACATTACCGGAGCTGTGGAACTTCCCCAAACTGCGCCGCCGCCTGCCGTCCCAGACACACCCGCCTGCCGCCCCAGAGACCACCACCAGAGCCTCAACCAAGGCACTACAGATCCGCCCCAGATACGCGCACAATGGACCCATGAGCAGCACCAGCGCCAACGCCACCACGGACCTGAACCCGGCACCACCAGATCCGGCCACCCTCACCCCAGAATTTCTACGCGCTTGGTTCTGGCACAAACAGGGCCTGGACGGCTCGCTGGCAGGAGCCTCCCCAGAGCAGGTCCTCGCCACCGCCGGCTGGGCGCGTTCGGTTGGCGGCGCAAACCCCTACCTCACGCTCTTCGCCAGGGCCGGAATTACCCGCGAACAAACGGACCAGGCAGTCCTAAACCTTGACATTCACGAGCTTCCCACCGCCCGCGGCTGCACCTACGTCCTCGGCAAATCCGACTTCCGCTGGGCCCTGAGACTTGGTGCCGACGCCGCCCTCGCGTCCATGAAAGTCCTCGAGCGGCTCGGCGTGGAACGCGGCGAAATCACCCTCCTGGAAGAACAAGTCCTCCATACCCTCAACGAAGAACAACAGCCCCTAGACCCCAAACAACTCCGCGAACTCTTGGGCGAATCTGTCCGCAGTCTAGGGGAGGAGGGGCGCAAAAAAGGCGCCTCCACCACACTCCCCACCGCACTGGGACTCCTCCAAGCCGACGGTCGCATCCGTCGCGTTCCCATCAACGGCCGTCTCGATCAGCAGCGCTACGCCTACACCGCCTGGCAGCTCACCCCAAACGAGAACAGCACAGCAGAAAACAGCACGGAAGAAACCAAGACAGAACTAACGGACGACGGCGTTCGGAACCTTCTGATGCAGCGTTACCTCGGCTGGACTGGCGGCGCCACGGCCAAACAATCCCAATGGTTCACCGGCTTCACCGTGGCCCAAACCAAGAAGGCCCTCGCCGCCGCAGGAGCCGAAGGGGTAACCACCGCGGCAGGTGAACAACTCTGGATGCTGCCCGACGACGTCGTACGGCTTGGCGCTTTTACGTCAGCAAAAACCGAACAGATCCAGCTCTTGGCCGGCACTGATTCACTGTTTCTGCTGCGACGAAACGCTGCAGACTATTTGGACCCCGCTGACAAGGACAAAAAAGTTCTGGACGGCACACTCGCGCTCCAAGCCGATCTCCCAGACCACCCCATCCTTGACCGTGGCCGAATCATTGGCCTGTGGCAATACGATCCGGGGCAGGAACAAATTGCCTACTGGCTCTTCGTCAAAGAAACCGCGGCCATCAAAGACCGCATCAAAGAGGTAGAAGCCTGGATCCGGGACGAGCTGGGCGACTTCAGATCCTTCAGCCTCGATTCGGCCAAATCCCGCCAGAAGCGAATCGACGCGCTCAACGCCGCGAGCTAAAAAAGTCCTGCAAGAGGGCAACGGACTCTGCCTCACGCACACCCGGATAAACCTCAACCCAATGATTGAGCCTGCGTTCGCGCAACACATCAAACACCGAACCAGCAGCCCCAGCCTTCTCATCCCACGCGCCAAAAACCACCCGAGGAATCCGCGCCAAAACAACCGCCCCAGCGCACATTGCACAGGGTTCCAGCGTCACCACCAGCGTGCAGTCCTCCAGCCGCCAACCGTCTGACGGGCCAGAAGCAGCCAGCGTCCGCGCCGCTTCCCGGATGGCCAAAACCTCGGCATGCGCCGTGGGGTCGCCACCGGCTTCGCGCTCATTCCGGCCCCTCCCCAGCACCGCACCATCGGGCCCAATCACCACTGCACCAATCGGCACATCGGCAGTATCCAGAGCCCGCCGGGCCTCATCCAAAGCCAAACCCATCCATGTATGGTGGCTGCTATTGTGCGGCACGGAGCTCGATTGGGACATGCCTCAATGATAGGTTCGGTCCGGAAAGTACAGCCCACATTCACGCACCAAGATTCCAAGGAGAACATCACGTGAAGGCGCAGGCGCAGAAGATCGCCAAATGGATTGCCAGCTCGATGGGACCGTATTCAGCCATGTGGCTGACGCTCATCATCGGAATGGGGATTGTATTGGGCTTGGCCCTTGCCGGTGCCGAAGTCTACGAAGACGTTGTTGAATCCGACGGCGTTGCCTCCCTGGATCACCCGGCCCTTGCCTACGCCAAAACGCTGCGCACCCCAGGCCTAGACTCGGCCGTCACAGCGTTCACCAACGTGGGTGGCGTCTACGGAATGCCCATTCTGGCGGTCCTTGTTGCTGCACTGCTGACCTGGAAAACACACAACTGGCGGCCAGTAATTCTGATCGTCGCAGCAGGGGCAGGATCCCTACTGGCCACGGTGGTGGGCAAAAAACTCATTGGCCGGGTTCGCCCCGCCACCGCTGACGCCGTCCCGCCCTACGAAACCTCGCCGTCCTTCCCCAGTGGCCACACACTCAACGCAACGGTGATAATCGGCGTCGTGGTGTATTTGCTGTGCCTTGAGATTAGACGTAACTGGCTCAAGGTCCTGGTGATTTTGGCGGGCGGCGCTTTTGTGATCTTTATGGGACTCAGCCGCGTCTTCCTAGGCCACCACTGGCTCACCGACGTGATGGCCGCGTGGGCTCTGGGCCTCGCGTGGCTGGCCCTAGTGATTCTGGCCCATCAACTTTTCCACGCCGTCCGCCACCGGCACAACAACATCAATAACAGTGTGAGCCCCGCCCCAGCAGAGTAAGTGGCGCCGGGTGATAACTTTGACCCATGCGCACAATCGTCGTCGATCACCCCCTCGTTGCCCACAAACTCACCGTTCTCAGGGACAAAAACACCTCATCGCCGGTATTCCGATTGCTGACTGAGGAACTTGTAACCCTGCTGGCTTACGAGGCCACCCGCGAGGTGAAAACCGAGCCCGTCACGATTGAAACCCCGGTAGCCACCACCATCGGCACCGCCTTCACCAAGCCCACCCCCTTGGTGGTCCCCATCCTGCGCGCAGGTTTGGGCATGCTCGAGGGCATGACCAAACTGGTCCCCACCGCCGAGGTTGGCTTTTTGGGTATGGCCCGGGACGAAGAAACCCTGGACATCATCACCTACGCCGAGCGCCTCCCCGAGGACCTGACCGGCCGCCAAATCTTTGTTCTGGACCCCATGCTCGCCACCGGCGGCACCCTGCGTGAGGCCATCAAATTCCTCTTCCGCCGCGGCGCCTCTGACGTGACCTGCATTTGCCTCTTGGCCGCACCCGAGGGGCTCGCCAAACTCGAAGAAGAACTCCATGACGCCAACGTCACAGTAGTGCTCGCGTCCATCGATGAGAAGCTCAACGAAAAGTCCTACATTGTGCCGGGCTTGGGCGACGCCGGCGACCGCCTCTACGGCGTGGCAGGCTAAGCACTTCCGCCCCACGCGCGCTACACGCACGCTGAACAAAAACGCTGTACCCACAAAAAACCCGGACCGGCGAACACCCCTCAATGTGTGTTCGCTAGCCCGGGTTTTTTGCTCTGGCACCGGCTACTTGATGAGTTTGTAGACGGTGGAGTTTCCTACGGTTTGCGCCGTGAAGTTAGCGGCAACCCACGAGGCAACCTCTGAGCTTCCGCCCATGCCTCCACCTGCGCCGCCGCCGGCACCGCCACCTGGACCGCCGCCCATTCCACCGGAGATGAAGTAGCCAATCTGGCCGTCCTCCACCATCTGCTGGAACTGCGCCAGTGTGGGGTACGGATCGCTACCGTTCCAGCCGCCGAGCGCAATCACGCTGGTGTCTGATGCCAGCTCCAGAGAGGCAGCCTGCGTGGCTCCCGACACAATCGCTGACCACTTGGTGTTGGTGGACTTCAACAATGCAGTCACTTCAGCATCTGCTGCACCTTCACCGCCCATTCCACCCTGCATGGCGCCGCCACCCAGACCACGGACACTAGTTGTTGAGGCCGGGCCAGAGACGGGGATAGAACCAGAATGCGGTGTAGCTGCCGTAGCAAGAGTCCACGCACCAGTGCTCAGCCCACCGGCCAGCAAACACAAAGCGATCACAGCCCCACTGAGGCTGCGCCCGCTCAGGCTGCGCCCACCCAGGTTACGCCCGGCAGCCTGACCCGCCCCGCCTTTCTTCAGCTGGATTTCATCCACCCGGAAAAGCAGCGCCAACGCGGCCAGCACCCCAAGCACTACTGTGACAATGCGCAACCAAGGCAACCACGCGGCGTCGGACATAAGGAGAATTGCGCCCCAAACCGAGGTGCCAGCCACCGCAACGGCCAGCACAATTCGCGCCGGCCAGTAGGCCCGCCCACGCCACAGCTCGGTTGCGCCGATACCCACCACGGCGGCGATCGCCGGGGCAAGAGCCACCGCATAATACGGGTGCACAATGCCGGACATAAAGCTGAAAATCCCGGCAGTGACAACCAGCCAGCCGCCCCACATCAAGAGTGCTGCGCGGGTGCGGGAGGTGCGGATAGCCTTGCGGGTAAACCACAGCCCCGCCACCAAGAGCAGCAACGCTGCAGGCAAAAGCCACGAAACCTCTGTCCCAAAACTGTTGCCAAACATTCGCAGGATTCCGGTGGCTCCACCAAAGCTTGAGTTACCGCCACCCATTCCGCCGCCGGGCATCCCACCGGACATTCCACCCGAGCCGCCGCCTTCGTTGCCGGTAATTCGGCCTAGACCGTTGTAACCGAAGGTCAGTTCCAGGAAGCTGTTGCTGCTAGAACCTGCCATGTACGGGCGGATCGAGGTGGGTGTGAGTGTAAAGAGGAGCAAATAGCTGCCCGCCACTGCAACAATTCCGGCCGCCGCACCCAGCAAGTGCAAGATTCGTTTGCCCAAGGTTGTGGGCGCAGCCCAGAGGTAGGCGAGCGCCAGCCCCGGCACAATCAGGAACCCTTGGAGCATCTTGGTCAGGAACGCCAAACCAATGATCGCGCCAGCAGCTACCAGCCATTTCCAGCCAGCCTTCTCGATGGCACGCGTGGTGAAATAAGCTGCCAGAACCAGGCACAAAGTGAGCATGGCATCCGGGTTGTTGAACCGAAACATCAGCGCAGCCACAGGGGTAAGCGCCAGGGCGCCGCCGGCAATCAGCCCCGCAGCGGGACCGGAGACACGCTTAACTGTTAGATACAAAAATCCGACGGCGGCAACCCCCATGAGCGCTTCGGGAACCAACATGCTCCACGAGTTAAAGCCGAAGATCCGTCCAGAAAGTGCCGGGATCCACAACGATGCAGGCGGTTTGTCCACCGTGATCGCATTGCCCGGGTCCAAGGAACCGAAGAGCAGTGCCGTCCAGTTTTTGGTTCCGGACTGGATGGCCGCCGCGTAAAAAGAGTTGCCGTAGCCGGTGGCACCCAAATTCCACAGGTACAACACTGATGTGGCAAGCAGCAGGAGCGCCGCGCTGGGCCGGATCCACCGATCTTGGCCGCCGTAAACGAGCTGGTTTTGGCGTTGGGTTTTGTCCAGAGCGCGTTGCTCGGCGGGGGTCTTGGGGGAGATGGTGGCAGTCATTTACTCAGCCGTTTCAGTTGAAGAGGAAGCGGAATTTCCGGAACGTGGTGCACCGGTAGTGGAATGGCGGCGCTGGCGGAAAACCCAGAGCCGGAAGAGGAGGAATTTGACCACTGTTGCGGCAAGGTTCGCTCCTGTGACAATCAGCAGTTCTACCCAGCGGGCAGGGGCCTCGGCGCCTGAATGTAGGGCCAGCAGGGCGCCGGCCGTGAGTAGCCAACCGATTCCAAAAACCAACAAGCCTTCAACGTGATGCCGAGCTGCACCGGCCCGGCCCAAAATGCCGAAGGTGAAGCGACGGTTCGCTGCGGTGTTGGCAATCGCTGTACTCAGCAGGGCAATAAAGTTTGCCAGTTGCGGGTCCATGATGTTCCGGCACAGCGCGAAGATCACCAAGTACGCGATGGTGGAGGCAATGCCGATCGTGCCAAAACGAATCAACTGACCAAACAATGAAGCTTGAGGAGTTTGTTCGGACGTGCGGGACGCTGCGGGTATGGGGCCGCGGGCTAGGGCTGCGCGCAACTCGGGGACCGGGATGCGGCCGGAGACAAGGTCGCGGCTGAGCCGGAACATACCGCGCAGATCGGCAAGTGCGGTTTGAACAATGTCCACACTCGAATCCGGATCATCGGTCCAGTCCACCGGGACCTCATGGACGCGCAAACCGGTGCGTTCTGCCAAGACCAGTAGCTCAGTGTCAAAGAACCAGCCGGTGTCCACGGTGTGGGGGAGGAGCCGTTCACCAACATCCGCGCGAATAGCTTTGAACCCACACTGCGCATCAGAAAATTTGGCGCCCATCAGCGAGTGGAGCAAGAAGTTGTAGCTGCGTGAGATGAACTCACGTTTGGGGCCGCGCACCACCACAGAGCTGCGGGAAAGTCGGCTACCAATGGCCATATCCGAGTGCCCCGAAATGAGCGGAGCCAAGAGTGGGCCCAGTGCGGCAAGATCGGTGGAGAGGTCCACATCCATGTACGCAAGAACGGGCGACGGCGAGGCCAGCCACACCTTTCGCAGCGCGTTACCCCGCCCTTTTTCGGCCAAATGAACTGCTGCTACTTCCGGAATTTCCCGGGACAACCGTTCTGCCACTTTGAGGGTGGAATCCGTGCTGGCGTTGTCCGCCACGGTGATTCGGAACGAGTGGGGAAAACTATCGCTCAGGTATGCGTAGAGGCGCCGGATGCACTCTTCAAGGTCCTTTTCCTCGTTGTAAACCGGAATGGCCACATCCAGGATCGGGACTGCGACTCGCGTGTCAACGGCGCTTCGCCGTAGGGGCAGGATCCCGCGATACCCGGGTGATGCGGCCGCGGATGCATCAACTTTTGCCTGGTCAGTGATCGTCATGTTTCAACACTGAAGGGCGGTGTTGTGCTGGCTTTAGGTCAAAGCTGTGTAGATGCTGTGCACTATGAAGGAGCGCAAAGAAAAGGTCCCGGCGTGATGCCGAGACCTTTTCTCACGAGTGAGGATTAGTGTTTAGTACCAGTTGTGGCCGAGGTGTCACGTCAGTGCCGAGCAGGGGGATCCGTACCGTTCGGAGATGTACTGCAAACCCCAGTTGATCTGGGTTTTGTAGTTGGTCTGCCAGTCCGAACCGGCGGTGCTCATCTTCTCTGCCGGGAGTGACTGCGCAATGCCGTACGCGCCAGAGTCTGCGTTGGTGGCCGTAGTGGTCCAATCAGATTCCTTGTTCCACAAAGTGGTTAGGCACTGCATCTCGCTTTGCTCCCAGCCGTGGCTTGAAAGTTGTGAGGCGGCGTAGGCCTGGGCGCCGGCGGGGTCGTTGACCGGAACTGCTGCGGCAGCTTTAGCCGCCGCCGCTTTGGCTGCTGCCGCCTTCGCGGCCGCTGCCTTTACCGCTGCGGCTTTGGCTGCTGCTGCCTTTTGGGCGGCAACCTTCGCTGCTGCAACCTTCGCGGCGGCGGCCTTGTCAGCACTTGCTGAATCGCTAGCAGTCTCGCTGCTAGACATGGCGGACAAGTTGGATGCTGAGCTTGCAGAAGCGGCTGGCTGGGAGCCTTCAGAGGATCCCTTGACGGGCGAGCCTTCAAAGCTCAGCACGGCACCGGCCGCTGCGCTCGCTGTGCCGCTACCGGGCAAGGCGGAGGCAGTGGTGGGTTCAACGGCTGCTTGGCTTACGGCCGATGCGCTAAGGAGTACCACAAAGGCGGTGCTGACTACAGCTGTGCGGTAACCGATCAGTTTCGGCAGGAACTTGGCGCTCTGCTTCAGTGATGACTCATGTTTGTGAGCTCTGCGGGAGCGGCCAGTGGCCGATTCGCGCGCCTCACGGCGGCTGGAAAAGTTTTCAGACATCAGTGGTTTGCCTCTCGTAGCGCCTGCGGAGTTAGCTGTCGGATTCGGATGAGAGACACCCGGCGCATGGCAGTGAACGAATTCTGCCGTGCGCTTCACCCCGAGGTTGCTGGTGTGAGCAGCAGGACCAAAACTTGGGTCCCCCGCCTCTGCCTCATGGAACGGAATCCGGGTAGCGGCAGAGCTTGGCGACTAGCACGGAGCGCGCCTACAACGGCGGGCGCACCCTATTTACGGTACAGGAGCTCAGAAGTTAAGTCACATTTAGGTAACGGCGGCCACATTGGTTGATAAAACCATGCCGCGGCACCACACCTCGGTGGTAGGTCTCCGCGGGAGCCGCCACCAAAGCGCTAAATAACGACGGCGGGGGCCGGCAAACGTAGCGCGAACTCGGTACGGCCGGGCCGGGACGTCACCTCTACCGAGCCGCCGTGGGCCTGCATAATCGCCTCAACAATAGATAGACCAAGCCCAGAACTTCCTTCGCGAACAGCGCCGGTGGTTGATGCGGTGTCCTGATTAACTGACCGAGACGCGTCTGCGCGGGCAAAGCGGGCAAAGATCCTGTCCTGGAACTCCGGGCTGATCCCTGGTCCGTCGTCGGTCACTGTAATCACTACGCTGCCGTCTGCAGAGTGCCCAACGCCAGCCACCACTGTGGTCCCGGCGGGTGTGTGTTTGCGAGCGTTGGCCAAAAGGTTCACCAAAACCTGGTGAAGACGGGCCGAATCTGCGCGCACCGTAACCGGCTCATCCGGGAGCTGGAGTTTCCAGTGATGGTCTGGAGCCATCACTTTCTCGTCGCTGAGCGTTTCAACCACCAGTTGGGTCACGTCCACGTTGGTGATGTTCAGCGGCCGGCCTTCATCCAGACGGGCCAAAAGAAGCAGATCCTCCACCAAAGCCGTCATTCGTTTGGATTGGCTCTCCACCCGTTTGAGTGACTGTTCACCCTGCTCACTGAAAGTCTCAGTCATCTTCATAAGCTCCGTATAACCGCGAATGGCCGTCAACGGAGTACGCAGTTCATGCGAGGCATCTGCCACAAATTGCCGAACTTTCGTTTCACTTTTTTGCCGGGCTTCCAGAGCGTTGGAGACGTTATCCAGCATCTTGTTCAGCGCGAAACCAACATTTCCCACCTCGGTGCCAGCTTGGGCCGCCTTAGCCGGAACCCGCACAGCCAAGCCCACTTCACCGGCGTCCAAGGGAAGCTGGGAGACTTTGGTGGCCACATTGGACAGCTCCTCCAAGGGCTTCATAGTGTGCCGAATGACTACTGTCCCGGCGAGGCCAATAAGAATCAACCCACCCAAAGAGACAAAGACAGTGGTCCACACTAGGGACCCGAGAGTGCCTTCCTTCTCGGTCAACGGCAATCCCGTGATGATCACATCACCAATGGGGGTTTGGACGGCAACCAGCCGGTAGTTTCCCGTTGAGAGCTTGCGGCTAACCGGCCCGGCACTCGGCTCAAGCCCCACCAGGACCTGATTGTCGGCGTCGGAAAGCGATTGTCGGGTGCCGTCGTCGGCCAGAATTCCAGCACTGCTCACGGTGCCGCCAAGAATGCGCGCGTTGAGCGTTCCGGCGCCTTGGCCACGCGCTTCGAGCGGGTCTGGCCGTCCCGAGTCGGAGCCCGACGGCGGCCGGCCGAAGTCTGCCGCGCGCTGGGACGAAGACTTGAGCTGCTCATCGAGTTGCCGGTTCAGGAACAAGTCCATCGAGGCATAACTGACCAAGCCCACGATGCCGCAAATGGCCACCAAAAGAGCCATGGCCACCAGCACCAGCCGGGTACGGAGCTGCCAGGTGCTGGGTCTCAGCCAGCTGCGCCCTAGCCGCCGAGTGGCGCCTGCAAGAGAAGACACGTTGAGCCCCCGACTATTCGGCCGGCTTGATGGTGTAACCAGCGCCGCGAATGGTGTGAATCATGGGAGGGTGACCCGATTCAATCTTTTTGCGCAAGTAGGAGATGTACAGTTCCACAATGTTCGCCTGACCGCCGAAATCGTAGTCCCATACCCGGTCCAAAATCTGCGACTTGGAAACCACACGCTTGGGGTTTTCCATCAAGTAACGCAGCAGCTCAAACTGGGTTGCCGTGAGGCTGATTTCTTCCCCAGCACGGGTGCATTCACGAGTGTCCACATTCAAGACAAGGTCTCCAACCACCAGCTCGGCTGAGTCCTGAGCAGCAATGCCAGAACGCTGAACCAAACGGTGCAGACGCAACAGGACTTCTTCCATGCTGAACGGTTTGGTGACGTAGTCGTCACCGCCGGCCGCAAGGCCCACAATCCTGTCCTCCACAGCATCCTTAGCTGTCAGAAACAGGGCAGGTACCTCAGGCGCAAATTGCCGGACCCGGTTAAGGACCTCAACGCCGTCGAACCCTGGAATCATCACATCCAAAACCAGAACGTCCGGGCGGAACTCGCGGGCAGTTTTTACAGCTGTAGGGCCGTCAGCGGCAACGGCGACTGACCAGCCAGCCATTCGGAGGCCCATGCTCATCAGCTCGGAAAGGCTCGGTTCGTCATCCACTACGAGTGCTCGGATGGGGGATCCGTCTGGGTGGCTGAGGGCGGGAAGATTATTTGTCATGGAGTGCGGTGTGGCCATGGAATAACTCTCCACTCTGTGTGTAGTTCGCCGCTGAGCCGAAGCTGTGAGCTGCCTGTGCGTCTTAGCCTACCTAGCTGGATGCACAGGCACGGCTGTCTCGGTGCACAGCCTCAACACAGGGTTTCTTTGGATGCTGGTGGAGAAGCTACCCACCCATGGCGAAGGAATCGCAGTGAGCACAGAAAATAACCGCAACGGCGAAGATCAGACCACGCAGAACCCCCAGATTAACCAAGTCCCACCAACACGTGCGGTCCCTCAGCCGGCCTATGATCCGGCTTCGGGCGGATTCGCGCCAACCCAGCCAACCCAGCAGCCGCAGGTCCAGGAGCCGCAGTATTCAGCTGACCAGTTCCAGAATGCTCAGCAGCAGTACCCGCAGGCCACGGAGCAGACCGGCCAGTATGCGCAGCAGCAGCATTCAGGCGCTCCGTACCAGAACCATCAGTACGCTGAGCCCGCCGCGTGGGGAGCACCCGCGCAAGGTGCCAAACCGGCGTCGCAATGGACGGTGAAAAAGACCGTCATCGCTGCCGGTGCTGCAGTGGTTATTGCTGGCGGTGCTGCAGCGGCTGTGGCTGTGGCTGGAAATAACTCTGCCGCCAACAACGGCACTGGTGCTAATGGAATCGCCGGTGGCCAAGGCCTTGACGGTCAAGCGCAGGACGGCCAGATGGGCCCCGGTGCGCAAGACGGCCAGATTGGTGGCGGGATGGGTGGGATGGACGGCGGTATGGCCGGTCCGGGAAATATTGCCGCTCTCAATTCCGTCCACGGCGAGTACGTTGTGTTGCGGAACCAGAAATACGTCACGGTTGGCGAACAAACCGGGACGGTCACTGAGGTCAGCAGTACGTCTGTCACCGTCAAAAGCGCCGACGGCTTTACGCGCAGCTATTCCATCGGCACTGGGGTGACAGTTTCCAGCGGCGGCTTTGGCCGGCGGCAAACCAGTACCCAAACTACGACGCCGACCATCGCCGACGTTGTTAAGGGAGCCACGGTAAGGATTTCCGCTCTCAAGAACGGCGACTCTTACGCAGCAGAATCAATTCAATTGACAACAGCTACGACGAACACCAATTAATGTGAATTGTTAACCGCTTTCTTTGGCTCTTCTGACACGGACGGGAAGCGGTGAACCTACTACTGGGCCTAGGCCGAGTAGTAGAGAGTGGTTTCCACTACCCAGTCTTGGGCGACGGCACAACGCCGCCGCCCAAGACTTTTTTCTTGCCCGCCTGTCTTCCCGGCGTCCACGGAGTGGGCGTCGGAGGACACATCGCGTCATACGATGAAATCTAGAATATTTTCCGTCATAAATCAGAGATGGCCGAATTATCTTCGGATGAGTGCGTATCCAAGCGCCACCGTGGCAAAAACAACTGTTATTCTCAGCAATCTGCCGAATTGTGATCCTCAACACAATGGACAGCTTTGTCTCATAATGCGGACTTTTTAGGGCTTTGTTACTTGCAAGTTTTCATTGTTACGTAGGACACTTCCATTGTGAACAAGTACTCAACAGCATCTGCAGCCGCAGTTATCCGTCCCAACACACCCGTTGGTCACGAGATTCGCCGTTGTCGAATGTGCGCCTGACTCTCCACCCATAAGTCATAGGTAATCGTCCACCTGCCCAGCGTCGGGCGCTCCCCATCATTCATTGCGGGAAATTTTGAGTATTCGAAGCCGCGATGACGGCTATTCACATTGAGGTAAAGACTCCCATGTCAGTTGCATCCCGATACGTCCACATCTCCGTTCGTAACGCTAACCGCGCCGTGAATTCCGGCCAGCGTGCTCAGTTCGGAACTGGCTCAGCACCCGCTCAACAGGGCCAGGGTGGCTACAACGCGCAGTACAACAATTCGCAATACAACAACGCTCCGGGTTACGTTCCCGCCAGCTACCACCAGAACAACTTCGCACTGCTGCGCTCCGTGGGTAACGACGCTGCGCCGATCACCGCGCCCACCCCAGTGATCAGCCAAGGCGGCGCTCAAACCGCAGGCGCTAACGCTGGCGGACTCCGCTCCGTTCCCAATGACAGCGTGGCACGCGGATTTGTCCTCTACATGGGCGTTGACGAAGAAACTGCTGCAGCTGCTGGTACCTCAATCGCCAAGCTTGCTCAGGAAATTCGTGCCTACGCTCAGCAGCTGGTTGCGGGAGCCGAAAGCTACGCAGCAGTGGCTATTGCCCCGGCGTCAGCCCAGGGTTCCGCCCTGGACGTGGTTCGCTCCACCTTCGGTGACCCCGCAGTTGTAGCTCGACAGCGTGCAGAGCAGGCACGTGTCCCGCAAGGACAGGAACCGCGCCCTTCCGGTGTACTGATTGACCTTGCTCGCCGCGAGGTTGCCCTCGACGGCGAGTCACTGAATCTGACCTTCAAAGAATTCGAGTTGCTCAACTACTTGGTTGAAAACGGTACTCGCACCGTGGGCCGCGAAGAATTGCTCGATGGTCTGTGGCGCAACGCTCAGGACGTCCCGAACGAGCGCACCATCGACGTTCACATTCGCCGCCTCCGCTCCAAGCTGGGACGTCTTGCCAACACGGTTCGCACCGTACGCGGCCAGGGCTACCGCTTCTATGAGCACCCCGAGGTCATCGTCTGGGCTGCCCCCGAATACTCCATCTAGTCCCGTCGGCGCCCACCGCCGTCGAACTAGTGGGCATCAAAAGCTAGGCTTGGGGCATGAATCAGCATCACATCAAGCGCCTTGTGATTTTGCGCCATGCCAAGGCCGACTGGCCTACTGGCGTTGATGATCATAACCGTCCGCTTGAAGAACGTGGACACCGTGATGCGCCCATGGCAGGGCGATGGTTGGTTGAGCACGGCGTGATCCCGGACTTTATTTTGTGTTCCTCGGCGCTACGAACCAGACAGACGTGTACTTGGGTGTGCAATGAGCTGGGCGACAAGGCGCCGACGCCCAAACTGGAAAACGGTTTGTATTCGGCCAGTGCCACCAGAATGCTCACAGTGATCAACCATGTGCCTGATACCGTAACCACGCTGATGGTGATCTCTCACATGCCCGGTGTCCAAGAGCTGGTTCTACATTTGGCCTCACGTGAGTCAGATCAGGACGCTTATATGGATCTTGCCTCGGGCTATCCCACTACCGGCTTGGCCGTTTTGGAGCTGGAGAAGTCTTGGGCCGAGCTGGACGGGGCGGATGCGAAGCTGACGCACTTCGCCGTACCGCGGGCGTAACCGGCCTCGCTCTAGTACTGCGCGGCGGAGCCACGGAACGCTTGCTAGTTGTGGGTGGCCGTTTCCGTTGCGTGGGCTTGCTACGCCGGACTGCCTTGGCGCGCCTGACCGGCCACAGGGAGCTCACGAATAGCATCCCCAGTGTGCCCAGCAAGGATGCCGCTGAAAGATAAAAGTATGCGTCAGAGTTACGCCGGCGCAACGAGCTGCCAGCGCTGGCTGCATCAGTAAAGGCAATGCCCCAAGCGCGCAAAAACGCTATGCCGAAGGCGATGAACAATATGGTTCCCACACCAGCGAGCGCAAGGAGCCGGTAGCGGCGTCGTTCAATCAACGCGTAGAGGCCCGCAAGATAACCCAAAAACGTCACGGCTAGCAGGGCGTAAAACGCAATAGTGTCCAGCGTGATGGCCAACTGGATCAGCAGAACCACCATGCCTACAGCTGCGCCAATAACAATCTTGACGCTGGTACTCAGGTGGCGCATGCCTTCCATTATCCCGTAGGAATCAGGGCAGAACGTACCCGTGGACAAAGGTCATAATGGCATCCACGCTCTGAGCGCGGGTCCGCTCCGGGTGGTACGTCTGCACATCAAGACCCACCACAAAAGACGCACCAAAAATAGCCGTTTCTAGGCTTCCGCGGGCAATCTTCGGGTTTACCGGGTACTTCAGGGCAATTCCGTCCAGCGCTTCTCCAATAACTGCCAGGAGTTTTCCGCGCAGCTCGGTGAATACCTCGTGCCACTCGCTGGGGATCTTCCAATTTTCGCTCACCCAGAGCCGGGCAAAGGATGGATATTCGGACAAAAATTGAATCGCTTGATCAATCATGTTCCGGGTGGATTCAATCGGATCTTCGGCGGCCTTGGCCTCGGCCAATTGTTCGAGCATCAGATCTACACCGTGGCGGACCAACTGGGCCACCAGGTCTGACTTGCTGCCGAAGTTGTAATACACGGTTCCCTTGGAAACCCCAGCTGCTGCAGCGATCTCATCTACCGTGACGCCAGAAGCACCTCGTTCCCCAATGAGGTGCATCGCTGCGTCAAAAAGCTTCTGGCGCGTAGCGTTGGTGCGTGCCGGGCGTAAGCGCTTGGTCTCCGCGGTGGCGGCTGAATTAGCTGCAAGCTGACTCATACTGCGATCTCCGGTTTGAAGGTTTTGAGTGTCCAGAACTTGTGTTTGCGTACCGCCAAGATGGAGAAGGTGAGGCCCAAGAGGAAGTAGCCCAGCAAACCAAGGATGGTGGGCCCAATCATGGAAAGGTCACCACCGTAGATCAGGTGCCTCATCCCGGTGACTACGTAGCCCATGGGCAGAATTTCATGGATCACGTGGAACGGTTGGGGTGTGGTTTGCCAAGGGAATGTTCCTCCGGAGGACACCAATTGCAGAACCAAAAGTATCAGGACCACAAATTTTCCGGGTGTGCCCAAGAGGGCGCAGATTCCTTGAATGATGGCGGTAAAGGCCATCGCGGCAAACAACAAGAACAGTATGGTGAGCCAGGGGTTGGCGGATTCAAGCTTGAGCCCAAAGGTCACTACGGCCCACAAGATTGCTGTTTGAACTGCGGAAACCACAAAGAACGGCAACCAGCCACCCATGGCGATTTTCCAACTAGGTGCATTCGAGGCCAATGCGCGGGTGGTCATAGGCCGCATGGCTTGAACCAGCATAAAAGCGCCGATCCACAAGGAAAGCGTCAAGAAGAACGGCGCCAAGCCTGCACCGTAGGAGGTGGCCTTAGCCTGGGAGACATCATTGACTGCCACCGGATCAGAGATCACCTTGGACAGGGAGGACTTCTGCTTGTCATTCGGGTTGGGGATCTCGCCAGCGCCCTTTTTGAGTTCGGTGGCTAAGGTGTGCGCACCGTCGCTGGCCTGTTTGGCGCCGTTCTGCAGGCTGGCCGCCCCGTCGTCGAGCTTCACAGCACCATCGCGCAAACTCACGGCACCGTTGAGCGCTGTTTGTTGGCCCGTAGCCAGGGTGGAGGCACCACTAGCGAGCTGGGATGAACCATCAGCGGCTCGCGAAATTCCGTCCGTCAGCGCCGGTGTTGCTGCAGCGAGTTGGCCGGCACCAGCGGATACCGCGGCGGAACCATCGGCGAGCTTTTGAATACTAGCGGCATCAGTACTGATGGTGTTTTTGATGTCCGCAACCGGGCTCGAAGCCGCGGTGGAATCAAAATCAGCAATGATTTTGTCCGCCTGAGTCTGGTCGATGACCTTTGCAGTGACCAGCCGTGCGGTTGAATCCACAACACGCTGACGCACCCCCGCATCCACGGTTTGCAACTGGCTGACGACGTTTTGAACCTTGGTGTTCAGTGTGGCGTTACCGGCAGCAACCTGGGCAGCGCCATTGGCTAGTGCAGCTGTGTCTGCCGGTAAGGTTGCGGTCTTGTTTTTGAGTTCTGTGAGCCCGCTATTCAACGAGTTTGCGCCAGCGGAGAGCTGATTGGCACCGTCGCGCAATTGGACCTGTCCATCAACAAGTTGCTGGGCACCGTTGCGCAGTTGGGTGGTTCCCGAATGTAATGTCACAGTGCCATCGGCAAGTGTGCCAACGCCGTCGGCCAATGTGCCAGCACCGTCCGCCGCCTTAACAATCTGGGTGTGAATAGTGCCGTAACCGGTGAGGAGCTGGTTGGCTGTCTCCTCACCAACCTCCTTGGCTACCGATTCGTGGACAGCCGTGGTCAACTTGCTCACAATAGTGCTCAGCAAATAGTTGTTGGCGTCATTGGTGGTGACGTTCAACATGGCCTGGTTGGCGGAATCAAAGCTCGAGGGGGAGAGCAGGTTTTTTGAGAAGTCCTTTGGGATTTTCAAGGCGAATGCGTACTCGCCGGAACGGACGCCTTGGTCTGCCTCCTCGGCAGAGCTGACCTTCTTCCAGTCGAAGACATGGCCCTCTATGAGGCTGTCCGCTACCTTCTGCCCGGCGTGAAGGGTGGTGGCTTTCTCACCATTGCTAGGGGTGCTGGTAGCGCCTTCATCTTCAACAACAAGGGCTGCTTGGATGCCATCAAGATTGCCGTAAGGATCCCAGTTCGCGTAGAGGTACACGGCGCCGTAGAGCAGCGGCACCAGGGTTAGGGCGATGATGGTGAGTTTGGGCAGGATCCCACCGGTCATGCGCTTGAGCTCGGAGCCTGCTAGTCGTAAAACAGTCACTACAGTTCCTCTAACGCTTGTGTTCTGGTTGATTCATCGGCGTGTTTCCCGTGATGCGGCGGCTCGGTGGCGGCAGTAGCCTGAGCCCCAGCGGGCGCGTCAGTCGGTGCTTCGTCGCTGGCAGCACTTTCAGCCGGGTGCTCTGATGGAGCCTCGGCCTCCGGTTCAAGGTTCGGCTCAGTCTCTGCTGCGTTTCCGATCTCCACCGAGGGGCCGTCCCACGTGCTGGGAACGGCAGAAACTGTCGCAACAATCGCTAGTGGCCGTCCGGCGTCGTACGCCAATTGCTCCAAGCGAGGGAGCCAATCCGCGGGGTGGGCGCTGTGCCGATCCGGGGAATCAACAATCAGCAAGTCAGTTGCCGGGTTGGCCAACGCAAGGGCTGTGAGTAGTTCGAGGCGCCGGGCCGGGGCCAATTGTTCAACCCACAAGCTTTCAATGTCCTCGAAGCGATTGATTTTGAGCCATGGTTTGCTCAGCAGCGCGCCACGGTAGCGGCGGGGGATGAGCGCAAGGTCTTCGGTGACGAGGTCCCGAACGCTCAGGTGCTGTTCGGGTTCGTTGATGGTGGGGGAGTCAACCAATGCGCTTGCGAGCCGGAGGGCTTTGATTTTGGGGTGACCATCCCATTGGGCGGTCCCGTTGCTGGGTTTCATCCGTCCGCTGAGTGTGAGGGCAAGCGCCGTACGTTCCTCTTGGTTGTTGCCATAGGCCAGGAGAAGTTGGCCGCGTTGGACGTCAAGTGTGGTGGCACGCAACAAATCGGTGCGGCGGCCTTTCACTTGGAGGTCAGAAGCAGAGAGCACGGCGGCCCTTTCGTTGGGGGGACACCTCAAGTCTATTCAAACTGACCGGTCAGTACAAATAGAAGGAATGTGTTGTTGCGCTCAATGCCTTCTGAGCTACAGGCCGTACTTCTCCAAGAGCCGCAACCACACTTCACTCACCGTGGGATAAGCAGGGACGGCGTGCCACAAACGGTCCAAGGGAACCTCGCCCACCACAGCTATGGTGGCGGCGTGCAGTAACTCGGCTACGTCCGGCCCGGCGAACCTAGCGCCCAGAATCACCTTCCGGTCCTCATCGATGACCAATTGAGCCCAGCCCTTGTAGTTTTCGGCGTGCAGAGCAGAGCCAGCCACTGCAATGGGCAGCTCCACGGTGGAGACCGTGAATCCCTGCTTTTTGGCGTTCTCCTCACTGAGCCCAACGCTGGCCAACTCCGGATCCGTGAACACCACACTGGGAACAGCCAGATCATTGGCAGTGTGCGCGAGCTTGGACCACGCTTTGTTCTCTGTGGGAAAATCGCCCTTGGCGCGAGCCACAATCGCATCCCCAGAGATCCGCGCCTGATACTTGCCTTGGTGAGTCAGCATGGGACCGCCGGAAGCGTCGCCCACGGCATAGAGCCACGGGGTACTAGAGGCAGCGGATTCTTCAAGAACGACGGCGCCACTAGTGTCAGTGCCTAGGCGCCACATATCGTTTTGAGGCGCAGCCAGACCCGCCACGTGCTCCAAGCCCACCCCTTCCAAAGCGGGGTGCCTACCCATGGCGACCAAAACTTTGTCTGCCGTGAGCGAGGTGCCGTCCAGCTCAACGGTGATAGTGCCGTCGTCGTTCTCTGTGATCTTTTTCGCGGCAGTACCTAGGTGAACGTCCACTCCGTCCGCGCGCAGACCAGCGGTGACCAAATCCGCCGCTGGCTTGGCGAAGCTAGTGAGCAAACCACTGCGGGCCACCAGGCTCACGCTTGAGCCGAGGCGCGCGTATGCCTGAGCGAGTTCGGAGCCTGCCACACCGCCGCCTAGGACAATGAGGCGGCGCGGGATCTCGCTGCTTGAGGTTGCCTCACGGGTAGTCCAGTAGGGGACGTCCTCAATGCCTTCAAGGTCAGGAATATTGGGGTGTGATCCGGTAGCGATCACCACTGCGTGGTTGGCGGTGATCTGGTGCTCAACGCCGTCAGTCCCGCTCACGTGAACTTCGCGCTCGCCGGTGATCCAACCATGGCCGCGGATAAAGTCAATGTTGGCGCTTTTGACCCATTCAACTTGGGAATCGTCTTGCCAATGTGAGGCGAAGGCATCCCGGCTGCGCAAAACTGCCGCTGCATCCAGGGTTTTGGTGACGGCCGCTGCGGCGCCGGGCACTGACTGCGCCGCATGCAATGCCGTGCCCGGGCGAAGCAGAGCTTTGGACGGCATACACGCCCAGTAGGAGCACTCACCACCCACTAATTCGGCCTCGACCAGCACAGCGGTCAAGCCGCCTTGGACGGCACGGTCAGCTACGTTCTCGCCCACCGCACCGGCGCCGATGACTACAACATCAAAGCTTGATTGTTCTGCATGATCGCTCATTTCCCCACACTACCCCGCGGCCTTCAACCACGGGAGAGGGGGTAGCGGGCTAGGCGTGCATAGCTCCCTTAAACCAGCCGGTAATGCTTGCGGGGTGGGTGATGGCAGTACCCACAACCACGGCGAACGCCCCGGCGTCGAGCGCCTGGCGCGCATGCGCGGGAGTGTGAATCCGGCCTTCAGCGATCAGCGGTTTGCCGAGATTCGCTTGGGCAATCTGGTTCAAAAGCTCTAGGTCAGGCCCATCAGTTTTAGGGCGCTCACCCGTGTAACCGGAGAGGGTGGTGCCAATCAGGTCAGCACCGGCCTCAACTGCTGCCACAGCATCGTCAAAGGACCCACAATCGGCCATCACCAGGGCATGGGAATCGGAGTGAATGCCCGCCACCGTCTGCGCGAACGATAGCCCGTCAGGCCGCTCCCGGCGGGTGCCGTCGATGGCCACAATGTGCGCGCCAGCATTAGCTACGGCAAGAGCGTGGCGGAGCGTGGGGGTGATAAAAACGCCGCTGTGCCCGTCCTTCCATAAACCGATGACCGGAACCTCCACGGCCGTACGGGTGAACTGAACATCCGCTATGCCTTGAACGCGGATGGCTGCCGCGCCACCTATAACAGCCGACGCCGCCACTTGAGCCATGGTGCGTGGGTCACGCATGGGCTCGCCCGGGTAAGCCTGGGCTGAGACGATCAGTTGATGGCGCAGAGCTTCAAGAGCGTCAGAGGTCAGTAGCACGGTCAGGTCCTTCGTTTTTCTTCTCAGTGATGGTGAACTGGGATGTTGTTTGCGGGGCCAGACGAGTGAACACCAAGCTGGCGGCACCCACTAGGGCTGCGGCATTACCCAAACTAGCGCGGACCACCGGAATCTGGGCCACCGGAGCTAATAATTCCGCGCGCAGTGCTCGTTCCATGGGCAGCCACCAGCGATCTCCAGCATCAGCTAAACCGCCCGAAATCACCACAACCTCGGGATCCAAGACGTTGACCAAACCGCCAATGGCCTGACCGGCAGCCCCGGCGCCCACACCGATTGCCATGTTCGCTACCGGGTCTTCGCTTGCTGCAAGTTCAAAAACTGCTTTGGTGTCAGGAAGGTCGCTATGGCCTCCAAGGCGGCGGTAGGACTCCAAGATTGCAGGTCCGGAAGCGACGGCTTCCACATGACCGGAATGGCCGCATACACACGGGATGGGGGCACCATTGTGGAAGGCATAGGGGGAAGCGAAGTGGCCTACATGCCCGCCCACAAAGTGGTGCCCCAAAAGCGGCTGGCCGTTGAGCACAAAACTGCCACCTACGCCGGTGCCAAACGCCACCATGAGTGAACTACGAGTATTGGCTGCCGCCCCGCGCCACGCCTCACCCAGGGCATGTGCGTGAACATCGTTCACCGCTAGAACGTTCGCCGGGTCAATCGCCAGCCGGCCTGCCAGGCCAGCCGTGATCTCAGTGCCGGCCCAGCCCAGAATCGCATCGGTGGCCGAAAGCACCGAGCCATTCTCGGCGTCGATCACTCCCGCGGAACCAATACCAACGCCGGAAACCTCAAGCCCTTGACCCGCAGCCTTGACCCGCAGTGAGGAGATGAGCGCCGCTGTCGCGTTGAGGATCGCTTCTCCACCACTGCGGTTCAAGGTTGGGATGACATCGGTGAACAGAACTTCACCCGCGCCAGAGATCAGCCCGGCGGCAGTTTTGGTGCCGCCTAAGTCCACTCCGATTACGTAGGTCAAACTAGACCAGGCCGTTGCGCTGCAGGATCCCCTTGATGGCAGCCGTTTCCTCGGCGTTCAAGGAGAGCATCGGGGTGCTCATGGTGTTGGACTCGATGATCCCCATCACCTGCAGAGCGGTTTTGAAGGCGCCCAAACCTGCAGCACCACCAGAAACACGACCGTTCGGGGTGTAAACGATCTCAAAGACGTCAGCAAGACGGTCCTGCTCGGCTGCAGCCTTGGCCCAGTCGCCGGCCTGTGCTGCCTCATAAAGGTTTTTGTAACCGCGCGGGTCAACGTTGCCCAAGCCCGGAACAACACCCTGAGCGCCGCCCAGAAGCGCGCCGTCCACAACTACTTCGTGACCCGTGAAGATATCAAAGTTCGGTACGTCCTTGGCAGCCAACAACAACTGACGGAAGGAAACATCATCACCGGAAGAGTCCTTCACACCGGCAATCACACCCTCTTTACCGAGCTTGACCAACAAATCGGTGGGGAGCTTGAAGTGAGTCCGGACCGGCACGTCATAAGCGAAGATCGGCTTATCGATGGCCTCGTGGATAGCCCGGTAGTGGGTTTCAGTTTCTTGGACGTTGCCGATCGCGTAGTACATCGAGGTCACCACAATTGCCTCAGCACCAAGATCAATAACTCGCTTGGCTTCTTCGATCACACGGTTGGTGGTCTGCTCGTTGGCGCCCACAATCAGCGGCACCCGTGCGTCGCCAGCGGCGTTGTTGGCCTCGGCAATGGTGGAGACCACCAAATCACGCTCGGCGTTGGTCATGTACGGAACCTCGGCGGAAGAACCTAGAACAAATAGACCGTCCACGCCGCCGTCGAGCAAGTGTTTGGTGAGGTTGGTTAGCGAGGCGGTATCGATGCTGCCATCAGGGTGGCGGGGTGTAACTACGGGAGGGATAACACCGTGGAACTGGGAAGACACAAGAAACTCCAATTGACTAGTAATGAAATCTAAAAAATGTTGTGAGCGTTAGAAGGGCAAAAGCCCTAGATGTGCAAAAGGCTCGGGGCAGCGCCCAAAAGCTTTTTGGTGTAGTCGTTGCTCGGGTTGTCGAAAACTTGCTCCGCGGGGCCCTGCTCAACAATTTCGCCGAAGTACATCACGCAAATGCGGTCAGAAACGTAGCGAACGGTTTGGATGTCGTGGGAGATAAACACCATGCCGAGGTTGAGCTGTTTTTTCAGGTCAGAAAGCAAGTTCAACACCTGGGCGCGCACTGAGACATCCAAAGCAGAGGTGGGTTCGTCGGCCACAATGATGTCCGGGGCCAACGCCAATGCTCGGGCAATCGCCACACGCTGACGTTGGCCACCGGAAACTTGCGACGGCGTGACCTCGGCTGCCGATTGCGGCAAACCAACCAGCGCCAAAAGGTCCTTAACCTTGGCGGCGCGAGAAGCCGGGGTCCCAATGCCATGAATCTGGAGTGGGTCCGTGAGGATGTCCTGGATGGTCATGCGCGGGTTCAACGCCGTTGCGGGGTCCTGGAATACCACTGAGACGGAGCGGCCAAATTCTTTGCGCATGGCTGCGTTGCGCTTAATTGCTGGGCGCCCATGGAAGAGAACTTCGCCGGAGGTTGGCGTCTGCAAACCCACCAGGACGGATGCCAAAGTGGACTTGCCACAACCGGATTCGCCCACAATTCCTACGGTCTCGCCGCGGCTGATCGTAAAGTCCACACCGTTGACCGCTTTGACGATGCCCGGTTTGAACAATCCGCCCGAACGGGTTTTGTGGAAGACCTTAACGTCCTTGAGCTCAATAACGGGCTTGCCAGTTGACTCGCTCACTTTGCGTCCTCCTTCAGGTGGCTGGCCCAGTAGTGATCCGTGCCTTCGCTGATTTTGGTAAAGACCAATTTCTGGTCCGGGTTTGCGTCCTCACGCAAGGAGCGCGGGGCAAAGCGGTCGCCGGTGGCAAAATCCCGGGGCGAGGGCACGGTGCCTGGAATCTGGTGCAGACGCACGGCATCGGCCTCGATGGAGAGCACAGCGCCAAGTAACCCGCGAGTGTATTCGTGCTTGGGATTCTGCAAGAGCTCGGAAGCCTGCGCGGACTCCACCACCTGGCCCGCGTACATCACGGTGATGCGGTGTGCCAAGGAGGCCACCAAAGCAAGGTCGTGGCTGACGAACACCATGGCAAAGCCCAGCTGTTCGCGCAGTTCGTTGAGCAGATCCACAACCTGCTTCTGAACGGTGACGTCCAAGGCCGTGGTGGGCTCATCGGCCACCACAATCTTGGGAGAACGGGAGAGTGCCATGGCAATCAGCACACGTTGGCGTTGGCCGCCGGATAGCTCATGCGGGTAACTTGCCAGGGTACGGACGGGGTCCAGCTTGACCATTTCCAGAAGCTCGGTGGGGGTTTTACGGCCGCCACGCTTGGTGAGCTGCTCCATCTGTTCCTTGATTTTCATCGAGGGGTTCAAGGAGCTCAGAGCATCTTGGTAGACCATGGCGATCTGCTCGCCGCGTAGACCTTCGTAGGCTTTGACGTCAGCTTGATTCGTGGACTGGTCCAGTAGCTCTTTGCCATCAAACTTGATGGAGCCAAAGATCTGCGCGGTTTTGGGCAGCAAACCCATAACCGCCAGGGAGGTGATGGACTTTCCGCAACCGGATTCACCCACCAAACCCATCGTTTCGCCTTCACGGACGGTGAAGGAGACATTGTCCACAATCGGGACATCACCAAAGCGGCCCGGGAAGTGGATAGAGAGGTTTTTGACCTCAAGGACGTTGCGGGCTTCGGCGCCAACCTGTGGGAGCCGGTCCGTGCGGGTGGCCTCAACAGTGGCCAAGTGCGCCAGTTCGGCGTCCAAGAGAGCGTGCGGGTTAACCAAAGCGGTCTTTACATCCTTGAGGATGTCAGTGCTTGGTGCCTCGGCCAAGGGATTCTCTACGGCTGGTAGCGCTGCGTCGAGTTCGTGAGTCTCAACCACGGAAGGCGCGGTAGGCGTCGTCGCAACTGTTTCATCCACCAAAGTGGCTGTAACAGCGGCGGCGGAACCGTCGTCGTCGTTCACTACCGGAGCCCTGCGAAGCTTGGGATTGACCATCGCATCGGTGAGGCCCTCGGCAAGAATGTTCAGCGCCAAAACGGTCAAGAGGATGATCAGACCAGCGAAGGTAGTGGCCCACCATCCGCCGGAGAGAACCAAGTTGCGGCCGTAGGAGATCACGTTGCCCCATGACGGTGCGGGGTCCTGGATTCCGGCTCCCAAGAAGGAGAGTGAGGCTTCGAGGATGATCGCATCTGCCACCATCACCGTGGCGAAAACCAGCACGGGAGCGGCGGTGTTCCGCACAATGTGCTTGAGCAAAATGTAGGTGCGGCCTGCGCCAATCACGCGCTCTGCCCGGACGTAGTCTTCGCCGTACTGGGAGAGAACGTTGGCCCTGACCACACGGGCAATCTGGGGCGAGTAAACAATCGCGATCGCCACAATAATCGTGGGGACGGAGTTACCAAAGGACGCCAACAGCACTGCTGCCAAGGCGATACCCGGGAACGCCATAAGGATGTCCATAATGCGCATGATGATCTCGTTCACGGCTTTGGACGAGGTCGCTGCGAGGGAACCAAGCGTTGCGCCGATGATAATCGCCAGGGCAACGGAGCCCAAGCCGATCATGAGTGAGGTTTGTGCGCCCCAAATGAGGCGGGCCAAAACGTCACGGCCAATGCGGTCGGTACCAAAGGGGTGATCCCCGCTTGGTGCTTGCGCGGGGATGTCATTGGCCAGCGGGTCGCGCCCCAAGAGCGGGGCGATGATGGCCATAACGGCAATAAATACCAAAAAAACCAGGGCGATCTTGGAGCCCAGGGGGAGAGCTTTAAAACGTACGCCGGGTTCGCTCAGACGTGTGGCAAGTTTGCTACGCATGACTTAGACCGTCCTGATTCGGGGGTTGATGAGCAGGTACAGCAGGTCCACCAGGATGTTCACCAAAACGAACGTCACGGAGATCACCAGAACCACACCCTGAACCAGGTTCGTGTCCTTGTTGGTGATGCCGTTGAGGATTAGCTGTCCCATTCCGGGGAGGGAGAAGATCATTTCAATCACGACGGCGCCGCCCAGCAAATAGCCAATGCGCAGTCCCAGCACGGTCACCGGAGTGACCAGTGCGTTGCGCAGTACGTTGCGGGAGACCACTTCGCGGTAGGGCACGCCGTTACCGATGGCGGTGCGGACATAGTCGCGGTCCAGTTCCTCCACCATCGAGGTGCGGACCACTCGAATCAGGGAAGCAGAAACCGGGATAGCCAGTGCCAAGGCCGGCAGTGCGATGGAACGCAACCAACCGCCAAAGCCTTCAGACGGATCAGCCATACCACCGGAGGGGAAGATTGAATCGGTTCCAAGGGCGAACCACTGGATCAGCAAAATACCCAACCAGAACGACGGCGTTGCGATGGCTGCGATGGAGAAAACACGGACGATTTGGTCAACCCACGTGTCCCGGTAGAGTGCGGCAAGCACACCAAAGACGAGTGACAAGATGACGGCGATGATCACACCAACGAAGGTCAGCTGGAGTGTCAGCGGGAAGGCTTGGCTGATCACTTCGGTGATGGGCCGGGCCGGGGGCAAAGTGTTGCCAAAGTTCAAGGTCAGCATTTTGCCCAAGTAAGCAAAGTACTGGATAAAGAGTGGGTCGTTGAGGCCATTGTCTTGGCGGTACTTGTCCAAGGCTTCGGGCGAGGCGCCTTCACCAAGGGCCGCAACCGCGCGGTCACCTGGTGCGAACTGCAGCACCACAAAGACCAACAGGGTTACACCCAGGATCATTAAGGGGAGTGCTGCGAGCCGGCGTCCCAGCAGTCGCAATAACATTGCCATTTACATCTCCGGTTTATCCGCGCGGTGTGAGCCACGTCATGATGTTGGGATTCACGTGCCGGAGGGGCCGTGGCCATCGGGCCACAGCCCCTCCGGTCTGTGAAAATTTCTAGCTGCTAGGACGTGCGGCCTACGCCCACAAAGCTCACGCCTGTGGTCGGCAGTGCCTGGAAGTCCTTGAGCTTCTTGGCATCCCACGCGGTGGGGAGCTTGCGGTGGAAGATCGGGTACAGGGGGGCTTCCTCGGCAATGATGTCGATGACCTTCTTGTACTCAGCCTTAGCCTCAGCCTCGGTGCCCTTGGTTGCAGCATCCATAGCGGCAGTGACCTTGGCGTATTCCGGGGTGGTGTTCCAGCCGAAGCGGTTCTTAGCCCAGACGTCGCCGCGGTACCACCAAGAGAGCAGGATGTCAGCGTCGTTACCGAATACCGAAGGGTCACCGGGTGCTGCGAGGACGTCGTACTTGAGTCCACCCACCTTTTCCGGCGCGTACACAGCTGCCGAAGCCAAAGACTCCAGAGTGGTGTTGACGCCGATTGAATCCCAGTACTTCTTGATCAACGGTGCAACGTCCTTGACCCACGCGGTGTCCGTGGTGGTCAACGTCAGTGAAAGGTTGGAGACGCCCGCGTCAGCGAGCAGCTTCTTTGCCTTGTCGGCGTCGAAGTTGTAGACAGTCGAGGCTTCTTGGTAAGCCGAGTGGCCTTCAGGGAAGAAGGACTTCGCTGCTGCGGCGTTACCCAAAAGTGCCGTCTTGATAATGGCATCGGTGTCCAAGGCGAAGTGCAGTGCCTGGCGGACTTCCTTCTTGTTGAACGGTGCCTTGGTGCAGTTGAACGCGAGGAACAACAGGCCGAAGGACTGCTTAGATTCAACGTTGACCTTGGACTTGAGGCTGTCAACGTCCAAGTAGGGAACGTCTTCAATTGCTTGAACGCGGCCGGACTGAACAGCTGTCACACGAGCAGCTGCGTCATTGAGCAAGAACCAGGTCATTCCCTTGGCCAGTGCTGGCTTAGGGCCGTTGTAGGCGTCAAAGCGCTCGAAGACGATCTTGTCGTCCTTAGCGGCGGAGACAAACTTGTACGGGCCGGTACCAATCGGCTTAGCGTCGAATGCGGTCTGGTCCTTGGAAGCGATTGCCTTGGGGACAATCTTTACCACTGAGATACGAGGACCAAATCCGGCGAAAGGCTGGTTGAGAGTGAACTCGACAGTCTTGGCATCGGTGGCCTTGACGCTCTTGATAAAGAAGATGAACTGAGCGAACAGGGCTTTGTTGGCCGGGTCCAGCACGCGTTCGAAGGAGTAAACAACGTCCTCGGCGGTGACCGGGGTGCCGTCGTGGAAAGTTGCGCCATCACGCAAGGTGACGGTGTAGCTGGTGTCAGAAACCTTCTTGGGGTCCGCAGCGGCGAGCGCGTTGTACGGTTCGCGAGTAGCCGGGTGCAGCTCAACGAGGCCCTCGAAGATGTGCAGGTTGGCAGCCAAAGGAGTCGCGCCTGAGGAAGACATCGGGTCAAAGCCAGTGGAAAGCGAGTAGGAGATACCAGCTTCGATGGTGAGGTCCTTGTTGACCTCGCCGGAGTTGTTGGCGCTAGGGGCGGTGCTGGAGCTGGAACCGCAAGCGGCCAGTGTGGTGGTGAAAGCTGCAGCGGCGCCCACGGCACCGGTCAGCTTCAGGAAGTTGCGGCGGCTGGCGTCTTTGACCAGCGGCAGATTCGCAAGAGTCTTGCTCATGTGGTGCCTCACCATTCAATGTAGTTATCGGACGTAGGACATCCGATGCTCGTAGTGAAACTGTAAGGGGCGTCACACATGAACGTCAAGCAAGAATTTGGTCACAAGTGGGTTACGCGGGGGTGGAGGCGAAGTGCTCGCAGGTTTGCTGGGTGGTTTGTTGCCGGCTGGTGCGCGACTGTTGCTGGGGTTCTTGCGCGTTGCTACTCGCGCGCAGGGAATAAATTCGGCCGGCTACTTTTGTGAAGGTCGGACATCCGATATCATATGACAAAGTCACGATGGCACACGGCGCCTGCGCCTGCGCTCAATATAACACCGTGCACCGTGTGGCGCAGGAACAATTGTGGGGGAGTAAAGCTTCAGAAATGAGCATTCTCGCCCCACAAAATCGCCGATCTGGCGGTGACTACCCTCGCGCTTGGGTGCTTTGGCAAGGAGTCCGGCATGAAAACCAGCGCAGTTCCGCAAGCACGATTTAGCGCCCAAGCAAGGCTCCGCGCCCTCCAAGCGGACATTATGGATCTCATCCTTGATCGTGAACTCGAAGCTGGGGATCCACTTCCCACCGAGAATGAACTGTCCATTGCCCTCGGTGTTGGCCGCAACACCCTCCGTGAATCCCTCAAAGTCCTTCAGGCGCTAGGCGTGATTGAGATCCGGCATGGCTTTGGAATGTTTGTTGCACCCAGTAACTTCGATGCGCTCGCCGATGGACTGACTTTCCGCGGCCGGCTCTCACTGCGTCACCAGGGTTTGGAAGCGCTGCAGCTCGTTGATGTGCGCCAAGCGCTTGAGTCCGGTCTGATTGGCAGCTCCATGGACGTGATGGACAAGGAGCAGTTGGCTGCCATCGAAGCAGCTGTGATCCAAATGGAAGAACAAGCCGCAGCTGGCGAGAACTTTGTTGAGGCCGACGCCGAATTTCACCACCGACTCTTTGAGCCGCTCAACAACGAACTGCTGATCAATCTGATGGGTGTTTTCTGGAAGGTGTACCGGAAAATTCACACGGAAGTTGGTGCCGGCAAGTCCGGGCGCGAGGATCTGAAAGAAACCGCCAAGATCCACCGTGAGATTTATGTAGCGGTAGCCGAGGGGGACAAGGCGCTTGCCTCAGAGCGGCTCAACCGTCACTTCGACGGCATTCGTTTGCGGATCACCGAGGCTGTTGCTGAATAAACGCAGCATCTTCTCAACGCTGTTGTGGCCCTGCCTGGCTTTCGGGTGGGGCCACGCTCGTTTTCCTCGGCCCTGTGTGAGTGATCAACGCTTGGGATGGGGAAGTGTGGGGCACTGCGCCCGGTAACGAAAAAGTCCCGCACAGTTTCCTGTGCGGGACTTGATTGGTGCGCCCAAAGGGATTCGAACCCCTGACCTTCTGTTCCGTAGACAGACGCTCTATCCAGCTGAGCTATGGGCGCATTTTGACTCGGTTGGGCTCTTCATTTCTGAAGCGTTGTTCCCGCTCGAACCTTGAAATACTTTACGCGAGATTTGCCCAGAGTTCCAAATCGGCCGCATGGTGATCTCCCTAACTAGACCGGTCTAGGTGAGCTTAGTCACAAAAATGGACCTTGCGATGGACGCTTGATCGCTAGAATCCGCGGAATTGCCACCCGCCGAGTGAAGAGGTCCCATGTCTGATCTCAAAGTTGCAAAGGTTCCCGCGCCTAGCATTTATCACACACCACTGAACCCGAAGAAGGGAACCGTAATGGGCGATCTGGCGAACCTGCCGCTGCTTGAGAAAGCACCCACCACACATGCCGGCCTGCTGGCATGGGTTGAAGAGGTCGCGGAACTGACCCAGCCGGACCAGATTCACTGGGTGGATGGCTCGGAAGAGGAGAACACCCGGCTCACGGACGAGCTCGTGGCGGCCGGAACCCTGATCCGGCTGAACGAGAAGCTGTTCCCGAACTCCTTCGCGGCATTCTCCGATCCCGCCGACGTCGCCCGCGTCGAAGAACGGACCTTCATCTGCTCCGAGAACGAGCGGGATGCGGGCTTCACCAATAACTGGATGGCGCCGGCCGAGATGAAGGAAAAGCTGCGCGGCCTGTTCAACGGCTCGATGCGCGGCCGCACCATGTACGTCATCCCCTTCGTCATGGGACACCTGGACGCCGAGGACCCGAAGTTCGGCGTCGAGATCACGGACAGCGCCTACGTTGTCGCCTCCATGCGCATCATGGCCACGATCGGCACCGAGGTCCTGGACAAGATCACCGCCACCAACGCTTTCTTCGTCCCGGCCCTGCACTCCCTGGGCGCCCCGCTGGCACCGGGCCAGGCTGACGTTGCCTGGCCCTGCAACCCGGACAAGTGGATCGTGCACTTCCCGGAGGAGCGCTCCATCTGGTCCTTCGGCTCCGGCTACGGCGGCAACGCCCTCCTCGGCAAGAAGTGCTACGCCCTGCGCATCGCCTCGGTCATGGCCCGCGACGAGGGCTGGCTGGCCGAGCACATGCTCATCCTCAAGCTGACATCGCCGGAAAAGAAGAACTACTACGTCTCCGCGGCGTTCCCTTCCGCCTGCGGCAAGACCAACCTCGCCCTGCTCGACCCGACCATCGAGGGCTGGGAGGTCGAGACCCTCGGCGATGACATCACCTGGATGCGGATCGGCAAGGAAGGCGAACTGCGCGCCACCAACCCGGAGGCCGGCCTGTTCGGTGTCGCCCCCGGCACCGGCTGGGGCACCAACCCCAACGCCATGCGCGCCATTGCCAAGGGCCACAGCATCTTCACCAACGTCGCCCTTACCGACGACGGCGGCGTGTGGTGGGAAGGCATGACCGACGAGGTCCCGGCGCACCTGATCGACTGGCAGGGCAACGACTGGACCCCGGCGTCGGACAAGCCGGCCGCGCACCCGAACTCCCGCTTCTGCACCCCGATCTCGCAAGTCGACATGCTGGCCGAGGAGTACTACAGCCCCGAAGGCGTGGAGGTTTCCGCTATCCTCTTCGGCGGCCGGCGCAAGACCACGGTTCCGCTGGTGACCCAGGCCCGCAGCTGGACCAACGGCATCTTCATGGGTTCCACGCTCTCATCGGAAACGACCGCTGCTGCCGCGGGCCAGGTCGGCGTGCTCCGCCGCGACCCGATGGCCATGCTTCCGTTCATCGGCTACGACGCTGGCGACTACCTGAAGCACTGGATCAGCGTCTCGGGCAAGGCCAACCCGGAGCGGCTGCCGCACATCTTCCTGGTCAACTGGTTCCGCCGCACGGCCGACGGTGACTTCGCCTGGCCCGGCTTCGGCGACAACGCCCGCGTCCTCAAGTGGGCCATCGAGCGCATTGAAGGCAAGGCTGACGCCGTCGAGACGCCCATCGGCTTCGTCCCGACCGGGCACTCGCTGGACATTAGCGGCCTGGACCTGACCCACGCCCACGTGGAGGACGCCGTCCGCGTTGACCGCGAGGAATGGGACGCCGAGCTGGCCTCCATCGAGGAGTGGTACGCGAAGTTCGGCGATTCGCTGCCGGACGCGCTGCGCTCCGAGCTCGATTCGCTCAAGGAACGGATGTCCGCGCACTAGCGGCTGTTGATGCAACGACGGCGGCCCCGCACCTTCGATAAGGTGCGGGCCGCCGTCGTATTCTCAACGATCGTTGTCATCGCTTGGCAGGGAGGCGGCGGCTGCCGGGACTTAGGCCCCTAGCCCGCGGTCCGGAGGTGCCCATAGGCTCATCCCATTCATCAGCCGGGCCGGCCGCTGGCGCTCGGGGATGCGGAGACATTCCGGGCGCACGCTGACGCGCCCTCCGCCTGCCGCTGCGGGCGAGATCCCAGGAGCACACCATGCTTGTCACTGACGATATTCAGGCCCTGTCCGATGTTGTCCGCGGCCCGGTCGCTTTGCCGGACAGTCCCGAATTCGCGGCCGAGACCTTCGCCTTCAATGCCGCTACCGTGCACCGGCCCGACGTCGTCCTGGGCGCCAGCACCGCCCAGGATGTCGCGGCGGGGGTCAAATGGGCGGCAGAACGCCGGCTACCGGTAGCGGTCCAGTCCACCGGACACGGCGCCGACTCTGTGGTCGAGGGCGGTCTGCTGATTAACACCAGGCGGCTGCAGGGGCTGCACATCGATCCGGTGGAACGCACCGCGAGGGTGGGGGCCGGGGTGAAATGGCGCAGCGTCCTGGAAGCCAGTGTTCCGCTCGGGCTGGTCGGACTGCACGGCTCAAGCACCGATGTTGGCGTGGTGGGATACACCGTCGGCGGCGGTCTGCCGGTACTGGGCCGGGCCCACGGCTTCGCGGCGGACCACGTCCGCAGCATGGAGGTGGTCACTGCGGACGGTGCGCTGCGCCGCATCGATGCCGAGGCGGAGGCCGAGCTGTTCGCGTTGATGCTCGGCGGCAAGGGCAACTTCGGCATAGTCACCGAACTCGAGTTCAGCCTCTTTCCGCTGGGCGAGTTCTACGGCGGCGGCATCATCTACCCGGGTGCCGATGCGGCCCTTATTCTGGCCGCGTTCCGTGACTGGCTGGCCACGCTGCCGGACGACGCCTCGCCCTCGATCTCGCTGTTGCGGCTTCCCGATATGGAGTTTGTCCCCGGCCCATTGCGGGGCCAGTTTGTGGTGCACCTCCGCTTCGCCCTGTTGGGGAATCGGGAGGTCGGCGACGCGCTGCTTGCCCCCATGCGCGCAATTTCGACCCCGTTGATGGACACGGCCGGGCCCATGGACTACCTCGACGTCGACCAGATCCACATGGACCCGGCGGATCCGCTCCCCTTCACGGCCGGCGGAGCCTTGCTGAAGGACCTCGGCGAGGAGACCCTGGCGGAGCTGTTGCAACACACCGGGGAAGGCTCGGACTGTCCGCTGCTCCTGGTCGAAATCCGGCCCCTGGGTGGAGCCCTGGCCCGCGAAGGGGCAGTGCCGAACGCCGTGTCGGGGCGGGACGCGGCATTCCTGCTCTTCCTGCTCGGCTTCAAGATGCCGCCGGTCGCCGAGGCTGTCACGGCGTCCATCCGCTCGACCCTGGCCGCGATGGCTCCGCACTCCACCGGATTTACCCTGGTCAACTTCCACGGCGAACCGGGCGATGAGGCGGACCGGGCCCGGGCGTGGGCGCCCCCAGTTTACGAACGGATGAGGGCCGCGAAGTCCAGCTACGACCCGGGTAATCTCCTGCGGTTCGGCCACACGATCACCGGTGTGCCATCCCTGGGGTGAGATGCATTCGAGTGCTCCGCAACCGCCCTTTTGACCCGTTATAAGGGCGGTTACGGAGCAACCGATGTGTTCCTAGTTGGCGAGCCAGATGTCCGGGCCGAAGACCTCGTAGTGGATCTTGGTGGCGGGAATGCCGGCGTTGATGGCCTCGTTGCGGATGTTCTTCATGAACGGCAGCGGCCCGCACAGGTACAGCGATGCGTTTGCCGGCAGGTCCACGTCGCGCAGCGACATGAAGCCCTCTTTCGCGCCCGCCTCCGGCCGCTCGAGCCAGAGCTGCAGCTCCGCCGCTTCGAGACGCTCGACGTCGTCGGTCATCTGGGAGCGAAGCGCCCAGCTGTCCAGGGTGCTTTCCGCGTGCAGGACGAGGACCTGGCGGTCCGAGCCCTCCTCCGCGAGGGAACGCAGGATCGAGGCCGACGGCGTGCAGCCGATACCGGCCGAGGCCAGGACCACGGGGCCCTCGCTCTCCTTGAGCGTGATTTCGCCGTACGGGTTGGAGATTTCGAGGATGTCGCCGACCTTGACGTGGTTGTGCAGCACGGGGGAGACCTCTCCGCCGTCGTCGAGCTTGGTGGTGAAGCTGCGGCTGGTGCCGGCATCGCCGGAGAGCGAGTACTGGCGGACCTGGCGGAGGCCCTCCGGCAGCGTCACCTTGACGCTGACGTACTGGCCGGGCAGAGCCGGGGTGATGGGGGTATCGTCGGCCGGTTCCAGCGTGAACGTCATGGAGCCGGTGCCGGCAGGGGTCTTGGCCGCAACCCGCCACGGGGTCCACATCTTGCCGTTGGCCTGCGCCGAGTAGAGGCCTTTTTCGAGCTTGATCAGGGCGTCGGCCATGAGCCAGTAAACCTCGGTCCAGGCCTCGGCAATTTCGGGGGTGATGACCTCGGCCAGGTCCTCGGCGATGGCGGCGAAGAGGTGCTCGTAGACCACCTGGTACTGCGGTTCGGTGATGCCGAGGGAAGCGTGGCGGTGCGCGATGCGCGACAGCACGGTCTCCGGGAGGGTGCCCGGGTTGCTGACCAGGTGGCTGGCGAAAGCGGCGATGCTCCCGGCCAGGGCCTGCTGCTGGTTGCCGGAGCGCTGGTTGGAGCGGCTGAACAGCCCGTCCAGCAGTTCGGGGTGTGCGCCGAAGAGCCGGGCGTAGAACTTGGGGGTGATATCGCCGATCCGGGAACCGACCAGCGGCAGGGTGGCCTCGATGACGGGGAAGGACTTGTCCGAGAGCATGCTGACTCCTGAGATAGTGGCCCGGCGTCTTCAACCGGACCGTTGCCAAATACTCGTATTTGAAATACAAGTATTTATGCCTCAGTTCTACACGTCGTAGAAAATGGTTGCAAATCGGATGAAGCCGGGGCGGGCGGCATGCAGCGTGAGGGCGTGCTGCGTGGTGGTGTGCGGGCGGGGTTGAGCGCCGGGGTGCGTGCCGGCTGGCGGCGGGATGCCGGCGCTCTATCTGTGTTCGGCCGCGAGATGCCGGCGCTCTACTCGCGTTCTACCCGCGCTGTGCCAGGCCCGGGCGCAGGCCGATAGCCGCGAAAACAGGATTCATTTGCCGCGAAGTGGGCAACGATGCGACGACGATGTCGTCAAGCTCACGGTAAAACGCTTCCCGCGCGCGGCCCAGGGCGCTCCGGAGCCGGCACTCGTTGATAAGCGGGCAGGCGCCCCCGGCAGCCACGCAGTCGGCCGGGTCGGTCCGCGTGTCCAGCGCGCGGAGCAGTTGGCCCACGGTGGCGTCGCGGCCGGCTGGGCTGAGCCGGGACCCGCCGTTGCGGCCGCGCTCGACGTCGATCAGGCCGAGTTCACGGAGCTTCGCCATCGCCTTGCTGACGTGGTTGTAGGGCGTACCCACGGCGTCGGCGATGCTCTGGGTGGTTAGCAGCTCGCCGTCGGCCGCGGCTGCGAGCACCATCATGGCGCGCAGGCTCACGTCCGCAAAGGCGTTGATCTTCATGGCACCGGCTTGGTCTAGTCCACCCAGACGGTGGGTTCGTTGGTGTCGGCGGACAGTTCGCCAAACTCCAGCTCGTTCGTCGCGGGGTTCGCGCCGTAGGGCAGCACCGCCGCGAAGACGGAACCGTCCTGGTGCTCGGCAGCCACGTGGATCGCGTCCGAATCCTCTTCCAGCAGGGTGATGTCGCAGACGATCGCGGCGGCGCGGAACTCGTCCCGGTGCTGCCGGAGCAGTTCGGTGAGGTCGTTGATCATGCCGTCGGCATCGAAGTCTGCGTCGGCGTCCTCGGCCGCGTCCGCCGGGGTGACCGCCACGAGGCGGACCTCGCCGTCGTTCTCCACCACGAGGGCGAAGGGCAGGAAGCCGCCGTTGCGCTCCAGCTGTTCCTGGGCTGCCCCCACGCCGGTGCCGAGCAGGTTCTCGAGGTCGGTGGCGCTGGCGTCCGGCACCGAGCCGCGCCAGGAGTCCTCGGCCGGATCAGCCGGTTGCAGGACGGCGTCTTGGGTCTCCGGTGAATCGGTCACGGCGATCAGCCCCGGACCAGCGCCAGGACCCGGTCGCGGATGCGCTCCATGGTTTCCTGATCCGTGGCCTCGACGTTCAGGCGCAGGAACGGTTCGGTGTTGGACGGACGCAGATTGAACCAGTAGCTTCCGTCTGCCGCGATGAAGGTGCTGCCGTCGAGGTAGTCCACCTCAACGTCCTCGTTGTGGAAGTCCGCGCGGACACGTTCCACCGCGGCGGCCTTGTCCTCGATTTCCGAGTTGATCTCGCCGGAAGACCGGTAGGGCTCATATTCGCGGCCCAGCTCGGACAGCGGGCCGTCCTGCTCACCGAGAGCCGCCAGCACGTGCATGGCGGCCAGCATGCCGGTGTCCGCATTCCAGAAATCACGGAAGTAGAAGTGGGCGGAGTGCTCGCCGCCGAAGATCGCCCCCTCGGCCGCCATCACGGCCTTGATGAAGGAGTGTCCCACCCGGGTGCGGAAGGCCCGGCCGCCGTCGTTGACGACCAGTTCCGGCACCGCCCGGGAGGTCAGGAGGTTGTGGATGATCGTCGGAGTTTCCTCGCCGTTGGCCTTTGCGCGCGCGATCTCACGGCGGGCCACCATGCCGGTGACGGCCGACGGAGAGACCGGCTCGCCCTTCTCGTCGATCACGAAGCAGCGGTCGGCGTCGCCGTCGAATGCCAGGCCGATGTCCGCACCGTGCTCGACGACGGCGGCCTGGAGGTCGCGGAGGTTTTCCGGTTCCAACGGGTTGGCCGGGTGGTTCGGGAAGGATCCATCGAGCTCGAAGTAGAGCGGGATAATCTCCAGCGGCAGCTTGGGCAGCAGCGTGTCGCCCAGCACGGCGGGGGTGGTCATGCCGGCCATGCCGTTGCCGGCGTCCACCACGACCTTGAGCGGACGTGAGCCGCTGAGGTCAACGAGGCTGCGCAGGTATTCGGAGTAGTCCTTGAGGACGTCGTGCACGCCGATCAGGCCGCGGGGGCCGTTCGCGGGGATGATACCGGCGTTGAGGTATTCCTCGGCAAGGGCCTGGATCTCCTTCAAACCGGTTTCCGAGGAGATCGGCACGGCGCCGGCCTTGGCCATCTTGATGCCGTTGTATTCGGCCGGGTTGTGGCTCGCGGTGAACGTTGCCCCCGCTGCGTTGAGGGCGCCGCAGGCGTAGTAGAGCTCGTCGGTGGAGATCAGGTCCAGCAACTGGACGTTGGCGCCGCGGGTTGCCGCGCCGTTGGCGAAGGCGCGGCTGAACTCGGGGGAGGAGGGGCGCATGTCGCCGCCCACCAGCACGGTCTGCCCGGCCAGGTCCAGGACGTCCACGAAGGCAGCCCCGACCGCTTCGACGATTTCTGCGGTGATGGATGCGCCCACAATTCCGCGCACGTCGTAGGCCTTGAAGGAAGCCGAAAGGTCAAAAGTCTTCGTCTGGTCGCTAGTCACGGCTCCTATCTTACGTGGAAGCAGCCGCGGACCGTCCGGGCTGGGCGCGTATGTGGATATCGCTTATCCACATACGACTCTGCCCGCTTCGTGGCTGTCGGAGGGGACTGGGATACTGAAGCAATGGCCAATAACCAGAATGCTGCAGTCCTTTCCGCCCCCGAGTCCCCCTCCGCCGGGGGAACCGGGACGCGTGAGCAGGCCCAGGCGGTTCTGCGCGAACTGGTGGGGAACCCCGAAGCCCAATTCCACGACGGCCAGTTCGAGGCTATCGAGGCCCTCGTCGACGGCGGCCGGCGTGCCCTCGTCGTCCAGCGCACCGGCTGGGGCAAATCGGCCGTGTACTTCGTTGCGTCCCTGCTGCTGCGCCGCCGCGGTGCCGGCCCCACCCTGATCGTGTCCCCGCTGCTCGCGCTAATGCGCGACCAGGTCGCCGCCGCAGCGCGGGCCGGGGTCCGTGCCGTAGCCATCAACTCGGCCAACCAGCTTGACTGGGACACTGTCCGTGAACAGCTCGCGGCCGACGAAGTGGACGTGCTGCTCGTTTCTCCGGAACGGCTGACCAACCCGTCGTTCCGCGAGAACCAGCTCCCGGAGCTGGTCCGCAGGACCGGACTGCTGGTCATCGATGAGGCCCACTGCATTTCCGACTGGGGCCACGACTTCCGCCCCGACTACCGGCGGATCGCCGACCTGATCACCCAACTGCCGGACACCGTCCCGGTCCTGGCCACCACCGCCACCGCCAACTCCAGGGTGGTCCACGACATTGAGGAACAGCTCGGCGAGGGCGTGCTGACCATCCGCGGCGCCCTTGGCCGCGAGTCCCTGCGCCTGGGCGTGCTGCGCCTGCCCGACTCCCGGGAACGGCTGGGCTGGCTGCTCACGCACCTGAAGGATCTGCCTGGCAGTGGGATCATCTACACCCTCACCGTGTCCGCCGCGGAGGACACCGCCCGCCTGCTGGCCGAGGCCGGCCACGACGTGCTCGCCTACACCGGACGGACCGACCCCGCGGACCGGGAACGCGCCGAGCAGCTGCTCAAGGACAACCAGGTCAAAGCCTTGGTCGCCACCTCCGCCCTCGGCATGGGCTTCGACAAACCGGACCTCGGCTTCGTGGTGCACCTCGGCGCGCCGTCGTCGCCGGTGGCCTACTACCAGCAGGTTGGCCGTGCCGGCCGTGGCGCTGCCAACGCCGATGTGCTGCTCCTGCCCGGCTCCGAGGACCGGGACATCTGGCAGTACTTCGCCACCGCGTCCATGCCATCGCCGGAGAAGGCCGCAGCAGTTTTGGACGCGCTCAGCCAAGCCAACGGGACCGTGTCCACCGTGGCGCTCGAAGCCCGAGTTGATTTGCGCAGGACGCCCCTTGAGCTGTTGCTAAAGGTGCTCTCTGTTGATGGTGCCGTGGAGCGAGTGGGCGGTGGGTGGCGTTCCACCGGGACACCGTGGGAATACGACAGCGAACGCTACGAACGCATTGCTGAGGCCCGGGTGCACGAGCAAGACCTGATGGTGATTTATCAAGACACCGCTGGTTGCCGGATGGAGTTCATTACCTCCGTGTTGGATGACAACAATGCGCATGCCTGCGGGCGTTGCGACAACTGTGCGGGGCGCTGGTTCCCCACGGACATTGACGATGAAGCCGCAAGCGCCGCAGGAGAAACTCTCAACCGGGCAGGTGTGTCCTTGGAACCCCGTTTGCAGTGGCCTACAGGCATGGACCGGCTAGGCGTTCCGGTCAAGGGCAAGATCAAGCCGGACGAGTCAGCCTCCGAGGGCAGGCTGTTGGCCAGAATGACCGATCTGGGGTGGGGAGGAGCGCTACGCGAATTTTTCGCCACGGGAGCCCCGGACCGTAGCATTGATCCATCCATGCTCCAGGCCTGTGTGCAAGTACTGCGTGACTGGGGTAGCACGGAAGGACGTGCCGTGGCTTGGAGCGGCGTTGGAAGGCCGGATGTCATTGTGGCTATGCCCTCACGCAGTAAACCCGAGCTGATCCGTTCATTGGCGCGGGGCCTATCGCAGATCGGGCGGATTGAGCTTTTGGGCGAACTTGAAGCCATTCATGGTGGGCCTGCTGGGGCTCGCGGCGGTAACAGTGCATACCGTCTTGCAGCCGTGTGGGATCAGTTTGTGGTCCCGCCGGCGATGGCTCAACAGCTTGCGGCTAGGCCAGGGCAAACCGTGATGCTCATCGATGACCTGGTGGATAGCCGTTGGACGTTCACCGTGGCAGCCCGTGCGCTCCGTCAAGCCGGCGCCGGAGCAGTCCTGCCGTTCGCCCTCGCCCAAGCAGGCTAGAAGTTTGGCAAGCTAAACGCTCGGTCGTCCACGGGTACGGAAGGGCAGATTCGCGGCGCACGTTGCGTCGTTCAGCGCCTAAGCGCCGCGAACTTTACCAAGAAGCTTAGGACTTCTTTTTAGGGGTCAGTAGCGATGCTATAGCGGTTGCTCCTGTGACAGTCCAAACGGCCGGCCAAGCCCCAATCTTCTTGGCGAGCAGGTGAGAACCACCGAACGCGCCCAAGTACAAAACCGTCAGCCCGATTGCCGCTGGTAGACCCGAATCCTTCTTCCACACGGTAAACGCACCAGCGCCAGCGGCGGCTAAAACGGCACCGCCGAGTGGGCGATTTTTGGTGGAGCGCGCGGTGGCGAAACCGCCTACGAGTCCTGCGGTGGTCAAAGCGATAGCTGGTAGGGAGGCCATGTTTTCCTTACTCGTTGAGTGCACATTTTGGCTCCTCATTCTCGCATCACTCAGCGTTCGAGGAGGTCCTTCAGCCGGGCCAAATCCGCCCGAACCAACTCTGCATCGCGATCAAATTCCTCATCCGTGACATGTGGCATCCGGTAAAGGGTGAAAACTGCTTCGCTACCGGTGCCATTAGAGAGGACGCGCAAGGGATTATGGACCGAGGTTCCGTCAGGGAGAATCACATCATGGTCAACAATGCCGTACTCAAGGGGGCCGCGAAAACGAACCTCAACGGAGCCCATGGGTGAGTCTGTGACCCACTTGCTGTCTTCATAGCGGATACCGGCGCTCAGTCCCGCGGCCCAGCGCGGAAGATTGGCTGGATTGCCCGCGAACTCGGAAACCCTAGAGGGCGGGGCCGCAATACTGATCGAAAGGTGGAGTGCGGGATAGAGCATGCCGCCAGTTCAGCACACTTCCGCCTCAAATGGTGCATACCCTGGAGACCTTTGGCCCGAAAGCCGGAATGGACCCCGCCGAGTTGGCACTTCGCGCGGGTGTTTGCGCGAAACATCCGCGCGAAGTGCCAACTCGGACCCGACAGGTGTGGCATTTCGGGTGGTTGTGGGAAAAAAACCTCAGCAAAAATTCCCAACTCGGCGGAAGGTGGGGGATCAGGAGGTGCGCGTACCAACAAAAAAGTCCTGAGCCGCGACTCGTTCGTAAACGATGTCACGGCTCAGGACCAATGCGGAGACGGGGGTGTTTGAAATCGGGACATCGTTCATATGTGTGTCGGGACATACTGCACAGTGATAGTTCATCGATGTCGCGGGACATGAAGCACACGGTGACAGTGAGTTCATCTCTCGGGTCATGGTTCTGTCGGTGGAGTTCTGGATCTCTCGCGTCATCGTTCCTATCGGTTCACGATGATTTGATGGAGAAGAATCAACTCATCATCAAGTCCATCCGCCAGGGGCAATTATCCCCGGCGCAGGCCGCTGAACACTTCGGCGTCAGCCGCCGCTGGGTCTACGAACTCATGCGCAGGTACCGTTGCGCAGGCGAGGACGGGCTAGTTCCGCAATCCAGGCGTCCTCATTCAAATCCGCGTCAGACCCAAGAGAGTGTGCGTGAGCGTATCCGTGCTCTGCGCCATGAGCTGACAGTCAAGGGCCTCGATGCCGGCGCTGAAACAATTGCATGGCACTTGGAATCCGAGGGGCTAGAAGCCCCTGCGCCGTCCACGATCCACCGTGTATTGCGCCAAGCGGGCCTCGTGATCAACGAGGTCCACAAACGTCCGCGTTCGTCTTGGCATCGCTTCGAGGCCGGTCAACCCAACGAAACGTGGCAATCAGACTTCACGCACTGGGCTCTCGCGGACGGCACGGACATCGAGATCTTGAACTTCCTCGATGACCACTCCCGTTTTCTGATTTACTGCACTGCCCACCGGCGAGTTACCGGGGCTTTGGTTCTCGAGGCGTTCATTCAGTCGGGAGAGATCCATGGATTCCCTGCCTCAACACTGACGGATAACGGGATGGTTTTCACCACGAAGCTTGCCGGCGGACGGGGAGGGTTGAACGCGTTCGAGAAAACGCTCCGGGACCTGAAGATCGTGCAAAAGAACGGCAAACCCAACCACCCCCAAACGCAAGGAAAGATCGAACGATTCCACCAAACCCTGAAGCGATGGCTCACCATCCAAAAACCAGCGACCACCCTAGGACAGCTAAATGAAGACCTCGTCAGGTTCCTGAACGTCTACAACACTGAACGCCCACACAGGGCCTTGCAACGACGCACACCCGCGCAAACGTACGCAGCACTTCCAAAAGCTCAGCCTGAAGGGCTTGCTAAAGGTGTTCATCACCGCGTCCGCACGGACAGGATCGATAAAGCGGGAAAGGTAACCGTGCGCTTCCAAGGCAGACTGCTACATCTAGGCGTGGGCCGCCGCCACAATGACGAACCGGTCACCGTCCTCGTTGCCGACAATGCCGCCACCGTCATCCAAACAAGCACGGGAGAAATTCTCGGAACCTACACACTCGACCCCATGAAGGGGTACCAAGCAAAAATGAAAAAACCCCCGGCCGAAGCCGAGGGTCCTTCCATATGAACGATGACGCGGGACATATATGAACTATGTCCCGCTACATCACAATGCGGAGACGGGGGGATTTGAACCCCCGGTGGAGTTGTGCCCCACACTTCATTAGCAGTGAAGCCCATTCGGCCGCTCTGGCACGTCTCCAATTGCTATTACTAGCCCAGCAAGAGTACCGAAGACTGGGCGGTTAGTGCAAAACGTGGGAATGCAAGGACGTTCTAGGCTGCTTTGTTTTAGTCTCCGCTCAAGGACCGCCACAGGAATTGCTGGCTCCGCGCCTGAAGAGCAGCTGCTTGTCGGTTGTCGGAAGCTCCCGAGTGCCCACCCTCAACCGCTTCATGGAACCAGACGTTGCGAATGCCCATCGCCTGCATCCTCGCAGCCATTTTGCGTGCCTGCACCGGGCCCACCCGGTCATCCGAGGTTGCCGTCCAGAAGAACGAATCTGGATATTCAACCCCGTCGCGCAGCAAGTGATACGGGGAGAAGGTTTTGATGAATTCCCACTGTTCAGGCCGGTCTGGGTCCCCGTATTCTGCGATCCACGAGTACCCTGCGGAGAGCTTGGTGTACCGGCGCATGTCCAGCAATGGAACACCACAAGAGATCGCGGAGAACAGCTCGGGGTAGTGGACCAGCATGTTTCCCACTAGCAGACCGCCGTTGGATCCACCGGCACACCCCAAATGCTCAGGGCTGGTGACACCGCGCCGGATCAGATCCGTGGCAACTGCTGCGAAGTCCTCGTACGCCCGGTGGCGGTTCGCTTGCAACGCCGCACTGTGCCACGCGGGACCGTATTCGCCGCCGCCACGAATATTGGCCACCACAAACACTCCGCTACGTTCAGCCCCCGCAGATGCTCCAGTGGTTTTGCGGCGCAGCCAGGCTCTACCAATCGTGCCGCTATAGGCGGGTGTGCGGGAGACTTCGAAGCCGCCGTACCCGGAAAGCTGGGTGGGGTTACCGCCGTCGAGCACTAGATTTTTTGGCCCCACCTGGAAGTAAGGCACCTTGGTGCCGTCTTTGGACGTAGCAAAGTGCTGTTGAACTTCAAACTCGGACTCATCAAAGAATGACGGGGCAGTTTTGATCACTGCAGCCGATGAATCAGCGGCGTCCCCCAAACGCCCGCGCAACAGGGTGCTCGGAGTCAAAAATCCGGTGACCACCAGCCAGTAGTCATTGCCAGCATTTTCAGCAGTAGTGTCCTGATCATCAACGGCAAAAGCATTGACGTCATGCAGCGGCGGGCACGCGTCCAACTGACGCCACGCCCAGCCCTTTGCCGGATCCGCGTCCGGTTGTGACGGGTCAAGAACACGAATTTGAGAGGATACGTCCGCCAAAAGGTTCAACAACAGGAAGTCCCTAGTCCAGCTATAGGACTGCAAAGAAGTGTGAGCATCCGGTTCAAAGAGCACCCGAAGCGTGCGCTCACCCGCGAGCCAATCCTCCAGCGGGGCCACCAGAAGCGATCCTGCAGCATAAACCGAGCCGGAAATTTCCCAGCTTTCCCGTGGCCGGAAGACTACCCATTCGCGGTGAATGTCCTTATCAACACTGCTGGGGGCCTCAATTTTGGCCCACTGATCATCCTGCAAAACGAACGTTGAAACGTTGAAGAAGTCGATCATGTCGATGGCGACTGTGCGCTCAAACCCTGGTGTGGAATCGTGAAAAACAGCGCCACGCATGTGCTCGGCCGGGACTTCAAAAATCTGCTCGGCATCACGCAGCGACTGCCCGCGCTTGAGCCGAACAGCGGTGCGTGAATAGGACGACGAAGTCTGCGGCAAACGCTCAGCAGTGGTGGAAACCAAGAGAGTGTCAGCATCCTCCCAAGAAATCCCGCCCTTAGCGGTGGGGATGTCAAAACCGCCGGCCGTCGGGTCAACGAAGGCGAGACGTTCGACGTCGAACTCGCGGTAGCGCACAGCGTCCCCGCCGTCTGGGGAGAGGGCGATCATGGCGGTTCGGTGAGCCTGCCCTAGGGCGGGGCGCAAGAAGTGGGCGCCGTGCCACACCCACTCGGTCCCTTCGGCAGCGGCGAGAGCGTCAATGTCCAGCAAAACATTCCATTCCGGCGCATCGCTCTGATAGCTCTGCCACGTGGTGCGGCGCCAGAGGCCTTTGGGGTGTTCGGCGTCGCGCCAGAAGTTGTAATACCACTCGCCGCGTTTGCCTACCATGGCAATCCGATCGCTCGAGTCCAAAACCTCAAGAATCTCGCCTTCGAGCGCCGCATAGTCGGCGTCCTCCAGGAGGTCTTCGGTGCGGGCGTTTTGTTCCTGGATCCAAGCCATTTGCTCCTCGCCATGGATGTCTTCGAGCCACTGATTCTCATCTGTGGGCATCGGTGCAACGGCGTTCTGCGGGGCGGCGGGATTATTTTGCTCGGCTTCAGTGGCGCTCATGGACACATCCTAGGCATGTTCGCTGTGAGTGGTCTTGTCATATCTGCACAGCCCACCCCACGCGGAATGGGATGTCGTAGCGGGGCGATAGGCTTTACGGCGTGGCGGATCGTGAAGAAATCAGTGTGGCAGTGGTGGGCGCCGGACCCCGCGGCAGCAGTGTTGTGGAAAGATTGCTGGCTAATTTTGCACGCGAGTTGCAGCTTTCCCCAGTAAAAAACCGTTCCCGTCGCTTACGCATCCACGTTATTGATCCGTATCAAGCCGGCCCAGGTCACGTGTGGCGTCCCGATCAGTCCCGTTTGTACGTGATGAACACACAGTCGTTTTACCCCACGCTCATTCCAGAAGACCCCCAGGTGGCGCCAGCGTTGACCGGGGGCAGTTTTGAACAGTGGCGTGCAGCCAACGCAAGCCAGCCCGCTCAGCACCTAACAGACGGCGAACGGGCCGAGCTGCAGACTCTGAAGTCCACCGATTTCCCCTCACGCGCACTGTACGGGCGGTACTTGGCTGACACGTTTGGAGCAGTCCTGGCCGCCGCACAAAACAATGAGGCGCTCGCCGAACGGGTAGAAGTCCAAACTCACAGCGCAGAGGCAGTAAAAGTACGACGCCGCGACCAGACTTCCGCAGTTACGCCCACCAATGGTTTCGTCGTTGGACTTTCTGACGGCACCTCCGTGAGTGTTGACCGTGTGGTGCTGGCGCTGGGGCACGTGGAATCGCGACTGAATTCGGCCCAACAAGAACTCGCCGATGCTGCCGTCAAACTGGGGTTGCAGTACTTTCCACCAGCAGTTCCAGCCGATGTTGACTGGACCCTGATCCCGGCCCGGCAGCCTGTCCTAGTGCGGGGGATGGGCCTGAATTTCTTTGACGTGATGGGTCAACTAACGCTGGGCCGCGGTGGCACTTTCCGGCCGGGCAAGAGGGCCGGGGAGACCTTAGAGTACATCCCTTCAGGCCAGGAGCCCATCCTCTACGCAGCCTCAAGGCGCGGTGGTCCGTACCGGGCCAAGGCTCGCCTTGATGCCTACTATGCGAGCTCCGTGCACTTGCGGTTCTTCACCGCGGATGCCGTAGCAAGTATCCAGGCTAATGATGCAGTTCCCGGGTTCGATCACGATTTCTGGCCGCTGTTGCACCGCGATGTTGTATGGACGTATTACTCCACCCTCGCAGCTCATCACCCAGACGCCGTGACGGACCGGGATGAGTTTTTGCAGTCACTTGACTCCGCTTTGACGGCCGATGCCCAGGTAGATGTACCCGGCAATCATTGGGAGAAGGTGGTTGCTGAGCTTGTTACCCGGCACGTGGCACCTGAGCATGCGCTTAACTTGTTGGGATTGGCTACCCCGTTTGCTGGACAGAGTTTCGCCAACCGTGAGGCGTTTGATCAAGCTGTCCTGAAGTACTTGGACGAGGACGCTCTAGGCTCCGCAGCTGGCGAAAAGGACCCGGTCAAAATGGCCATCGGCGCCCTTCACCGCGGACGTGCGCTACTGAAAACAGCAGTGGCCGACGGCGGAATCACCGAAGACTCATGGCTCGCCGAACTGCGCGGCTGGTTCGAGAGCTTTGTGGAAGGCTTGGCGTCCGGGCCCCCGGCGTTGCGCTTAGAACAGCTGGCCGCACTGGTGCGGGCCGGACTTGTTCATTTTGTGGGGCCGGATCCGAGTATTTCTGTTGACAGGGCTGCGGGGCTGTTTACCGCGAGTTCGCCGTGGGTGGCTGGTGAGGCCGTAACCGCGCGTACCGTGATTGAGGCTCTAGCGCCGAGCAACCGGGTGGCAGTGAACGAGTCAGTGCTGCTCAAACAACTTTTGGCTGATGGGCTGGTGCGCCCCCGAATGATGCTTGCAGGCGGCGGTACTCCGCTTGAAGCAACAGGCCTTGACGTGGTGCCGGGTCCGTACCGGGCTGTGAATGCACTCGGCCAGGAACAGCCAGATCTCTATGTTTTGAGTCTGCAATTGAGCGCAACACAATGGGGTACAGCCATTGCCGCTGAAGCATTTGGGCGGGACCAAACCGGAAACCCCGTTGAGGAGTACCGCAGCGGCCAACGGACCCTGCGCGACGCCGACGAGGTCGCACGGCACATCCTGGGGATCTGAACTCAGCCCGCACAACTTAAAAAAGCATGCTCACCGCTGTTACACGGTGAGCATGCTTTTTTAAGGGTGATTCAGACTAGCGGCGCAAGCAGAGCTGGTACTTCAAGAGCGCCACGCCGTATTTGATCCAACCGACCACGTCATACCACTGGGTGGGCGGAACCGGGGCAACGCACTGAACCGGAGATGGTCCAGCTTTGGCCACCGTGACAAGTACAGTGACCTTGGTTCCCGACTCGGCAGCGGTGAGCACCAGAGTACCCGTGCCAGCAGCCGCACCGTTGGGAACAGCCACGCTAACGGTGGCTGCACCTGCGCTTACCGGTACGGAACCCAGCTGGGTGACAGTCCCGGCGGCATCGGTGAACACGGCCGTGAGGCTCTTGTTCACTGGGCTACCCAGCGAGGTGAGATCCAGCTTGGACACCGTCAGGTTGATCGGGTCCTTCGGTTTGACCGTTGCTGCAGTGGTGTTGACCACGGCAACGCTGCGGCGTGCGAAGTCCGGAGAAACCGGGTTGTGAGCCTGCAGATACTTGATCCATGCGTCACGGTCAATCAGGCCGGTGTCCTTGGTGTTGGCGCCTTCCTTGAAAATGCGGAAGTTGTCGCCACCTTGGGCCAAGAAGCTGAACGTACCAATCCGGTAGGACTTCGCCGGATCAATAGCTGCACCGTTGACCAGGATCGAGGTGATGTGGTCCCCGGCCGGGCGTGCAGCATCGTAGGTGTAGTTGACGTTTTTGGACAGACCCAGCTGCAAGTAAGTGCGGCTAGGAATGGTGCCATCAGCGTTGGTTTGCCACTGCTGCTCAAGCAGAGTCTTGAACTGTGCACCGGTCAAGGACGTGGTCCACAAGTTGTTGACGAACGGCAAAACAGCGTTTGCTTCCGCGTAGGTGATGGTTCCGTCCGGAGCGTAGTACAGCTCGCTACGCAGACCACCAGGGTTGACGACGCCGATCTCGGCACCACCTAGCGTGGGGTCCTTGAGCGTGTCCACGAGTGAATCAGCAACCAGGTTACCCAGGGTTGATTCGCTACTACGGTCATCGCGCTTGGCGGCTCCACCTGCGGGGTCGGTGCTGAATGCGGTGGTGATATCGGCTGTGACCTTGCCAATCGGCTGGCTTCCCACAGCGTCAGCAGCTGCCAGTGCCTTCTTGACGATGGCGTCGACTGCTGCAACACGGGGGTATTTAGCTACCAGGTCAACTGCTGCATCCGTGATGCGTTTGACGTTTGCAGCCTTGGAAGCAGTGACTTCCTTGGTAGCGGTATCAACGGTGAGTTGGATCTGGCCGATGTTCTCACCGTAGTTACCGGTCTGAACCACAGGACGGGTTTTGCCCGGCTGGCCGGGAACAGGTGCGTTCCAGGCATATTCCTTGTGGGTGTGGCCGGTAAAGATTGCGTCAACCTCGGGAGACGTTTCGTTGACTAGCTTCGCGAAGGATCCGCCAGCTGCCAATTCCTGCTCCAAAGTGGCTCCATCGGGCGTACCGGAACCGGCGCCGTCGTGATCTTCAACAACAATCACATCGGCGAGCTTCTCTGCCGTGATCTTTGCAGCAGCACGGTTGATTGCCTCCACCGGATCCCCGAAGTCCAAGTCCGAGATGCCGCCGGGGGTTACCAATGAGGGAACTTCTTGCGTCACTGTGCCGATGATGGCCACCTTGATGCCGTTGACGTCAATCACCGTGTACTCGGGAAGGGCTGGTTCCTTGGTGCCCTTTTTGTAAACGTTCGCACCCAGGTACGGGAACTTGGCGTTAGTGCCACCGTTGATCACCCGGTCGCGCAAATCAGCCCAGCCGCCGTCGAACTCGTGGTTACCCACAGCCGAAGCTCGAGTCTCAAGCGCATTGAGGACGTCAATGGTGGGCTGGTCCTTCGCTACCGCCGAAGCGAACAAGGACGCACCGATGTTGTCACCGGCGGACAGCAGCGCAGTTGCGCCAGGTGCCGCGGCGGCACGGAGCTTCTCAACGGTTCCCGCGAAGTTGACAGTGTTTGAATCAATCCGGCCGTGGAAGTCATTGATACCCAAAAGGTTCAAGTCAACCGTGGCCGGGGTTGCTGGCAGATCCAGGCCAACCACCACTGGGTCGTGGTCGGACGCCCGGAACTGATCTGGAGCGTAGTAGTCGGTGACATTGTTGTTGTAGCGGCTGTACTCAAGGGCTACGGATTCAACTGAGTTGATGTTCCAAATGTCAGCACCGGTGACTACAGCGTTGGCTTCCGGGGAAGCCAGAATGTGGTCAAGGGATCCCACCAGTCCACCGAAGAGGTAGGAGTGCTTGGCGGAGCCGTCAGCGTTTTTGGCCTTCTCATCTTGGTTGACGTAACCAGCGGCCGTAAGGACGTTGATTGGGTCTTCCTTGGCGTAGGAGTTGAAGTCGCCAATCAGGAAGACCTTGTTGGTGCCCTTGTCCTGCTTCAACTGATCAGCAAATGCCACGAGCGCTTTGGCCTGTGCGGTGCGTGCCAGGTTGGAGTTGCCTTGGCCCTGATCGGTGTCATCGGGAGTTGCTGCGGAACCTTTGGACTTGAAGTGGTTGGCAATCGCGATGAACTTCTTGTCATCACTTGCTCCAACCGGCTTGAACACCTGGGCCAAAGGCTTACGTGCGCTCGCAAAAGCAACGGTGTCGTTAAGGATGATGGATTCGCCCACCGGCTCAGCGGCGGCCTTTTTGTAAATAAATGCAGTACGAATCATGTCTTCATCGGCCAGCGGCGGTGCGTTGGCAGGTGTGTGAACATAGTCCCAAACGCCCGGGGTCACAACATTGAGCGCCGCAACCAGTTGGGAGAGCGCGTCGTCACGGTTTTTGCCGAACTGAGCGGAGTTTTCAACTTCCATCAGCGTCACTACATCGGCGCCGGACTTGGAAATCGCTGCAACAATCTTGTCTTGCTGGCGCTTGAGGTTCTCAGCATTCGCAGCACCGCGAGCGTCACAGCCGCCCTTGATGCTGATGGGTGCACCGGCACGGTCGGTGTAGTAGGTGCAACCGCTGAGCTGATCGCCGGTGGTGGTGAAGTAGTTCAGGACGTTGAAGGAGGCAAGCTTTAAGTTGCCTCCCACGGCGGCCGGAGTCTGAGCGCGTGTATCACCAAAGCTGACCGGCTGAACGCTGGCAGCGTTGGAAGGGGTTAGCTGCGTGAGCGGCTGGAACTTCCACGCGTTGTTTGCGTAGCCCAGCACCACATTGGTTTTGACACTAACCGGTGCGCCCACACGGACGTGATCCGTGGTGGTCAGGTACGGCAGAGGCAAAGCTTTGTTCGCGGTGCTGCCCAAGAAGTTGGTGGTGGCACCGTCGTCGAGCTTGATGCCGCGCACTGCATTGTCAGCAACCGTTGCGTTGTATTCAGCCGAACCGTAAGGCGCGACGGCGGTGGGCTGCGGCAAAGCGGTGGTTCCGCCAGCCAAGCCGATTTCACCGTACTGGTTCAACGAGTAGTTATCGCTCACCGTCATAGGGCCGTGAGGTGCTAGGAGCATACCTTCAAGGGACTCGCGGACTGTCTCTGAAGCGGGCAGGGTGAAGGTGGTGGCCTTGACCTCTGGTGCGGCTTCGGTGAGTTGCTTGAGGTCCGCAGCAGCGGCGACGTTCAGCTGCGTCATACCGAAGTATTCGGCTACCGCTCCGGTGACCTGAACGTAGTCGCCGATTTTCACTGATGCAACCGTGGCGGGTGAGTAGACAAAGATGCCGTCAGATGCGGTGTGTGTGGCTGGATCCAAATCGCCACCGGTGCCGGGGGTCTGAATGTAGTAGCCGTTTATTCCGCCAGTGGGGAACGCTGCGGTGACTTTGCCAAGCGTAGAAACGGTGCTGCCGACCATGGAAGAGGCGGTGCCGGCTCCTTGGATTTCGGCAATGGGTTTGGTGCCAACCGGGTCAACGGGCGGATCTACCGGGGGATCAACAGGTGCAGTTGCCGAGCCCTGAGGGGTGATCGAAGCGTTGAGGGTGAAGTCTGCGGAGTTGTCATTCGTGTCAGCAAAGTTGGTGCGGTTCAGGCTTTTAACGTCGGTGTTTCCGGACGGGGCTGTTGCCGCCTTTGTCTCAAAAGTGTTTGAGGTTCCGTAACCGAGATTGTCTGCAACACCGTCTGGCTCAATCACCGAACCGACAGCCAAGGGGTTCACTGCGGTGGCTTGTTTGGCCAAGAGTACGGTACCGGAAGTGCCTGAGGGATTAAAGGCGGTGGAAGTAGTGTCCGCTGCGGGAAGATCAGCTGCGGTAGAGGTTGCGCTGTTGGTGGCGCCCTTGATCAGGTAGTAGCCCTTGGCGGGGATGGTTCCTGCAAGGGGAGCAACACCGTTAGGGGCCGCGGTGCCGGTGCCTGAACGGTACTGGAGTGACCAGCCGTCTAGAGAAACAGGTGCGTCAGAGCTGTTGTAGAGCTCAACGAACTTGTTTTTGTAAGCGGCCCCGGCGCTACCGCCACTGAGATAGGCCTCGTTGATAACAACTGGCGAAGTGCCTGCTGCGACTGCGGCATCTACGGCAAATGCCGGCGCCGCTGACAGCGGAGCTGCAATTAGCCCTGCCGCCAGGACTGTGCCAAGCGCAGCCCGTGTGGTGGAGTGATTCATTCGTTTACTTTCACTGTGGTGCCCCTTGGGGAGCGGGGCATTTATCCAGTGCCGGAGGGGTGCCACCGGCAGTAGGCCGATCAATGTATTCGGCCAGACGTGTCCACGGGAGATCCAAACAGCCCAGGGTGAACGCGAGATTGCCATACGGTAGGTTCTGGTGTCGAGGCCAGAGCTGCCGCGGGATTTTCGTGTCAACGGGCGATTCGGAAAGGCCGAGTTGCGCGTGTGTGAAGCGGGTCACGCCCACGATGGCTGAGCATAACGCAAAAACCGCCCAGCGCCTTGTCAACAAGAGTTGAGCTGGCGCTGGCCGGTTGAGGTCAAGCAAGTGTTGTGTTGTTCTTTGGCTATTAGCCCTGCGGCATGTTCTGAATCAGCTTAAAAACCGCACCGCTGGCATCAGCCAGTGTTGCCATCCGGCCAAAGGGAGTGTCTTCGGCCGGAGTTAGGACCTGAGCCCCGCTGTTCGTGGCCACAGTGACGCTGTCACCGGTGCTGTCCACCACAAAGTAGACGTGCCAGCTGGAGGGGGCTCCATCGGCTAGGTCAGCTGCGGCGTCGTAGATTCCGGCTACTGAGTCATTCCCGGCACCCAAGGTGGTGTATTTGAATTCGGGGGAGTCGGCCATGGTTGTGGTGTCCCAGCCGAAGGCCTTTTGGTAAAACTCCACGGCTGCCGGGTAGTTGTTGGTGTGTAGTTCGTGCCAACCTGGTGCACCGGGCTCGGCAGCAACCTCATACCCCTTGTGGGCACCAGCTTCCCAAGCGCCAATAGCCGCGCCAGAGGGGTCTCCAAAGATCGCCATCCGGCCCTGGTCGGGAACGGTGTGGGGAGGCATAAACACTTGGCCGCCGTTTTCGCTGACAGCGGCGGCGGTTGCATCAGCGTCCTCGGTGAGGAGGTATGTAGACCAAACGTCAGGCATGTCTGCCATGTCCTCTTGCTTCTCCATGAGGCCAGCAACTGATTTGCCGTCCTTAAAAGCCATCACGTAGCCGCCGTACTTCTCTTCGTCACCGCTTTGAAAAGTCCAGCCTAGGAGCTCGCCGTAGAACTCCTTCGCTTGTTCAATGTCTGAGGTCATGAGGTCAATCCAGCAGGGGGCGCCGGCATTGATCTTGGGAGAAGGCATAACTACTCACTTTCTATGGACGGCGCTGGGCGGTCCGGAGGGAAGAAAGGTTGGGCAAGGAAAAGAATGTTCAACCAAGCCTGACTTTATGCGTGGTCACTGACAGTTTCAATGGCCTTTGGCTGGCTCCGGATACAGCTCAGGCGGCCCCGTTTCCGGGGCCGCCTGAGTTTTTACGCGGAAGGTATGGGATTTGAACCCATGAGACGGGGTTACCGCCTACTAGTTTTCAAGACTAGCTCCTTCGGCCGCTCGGACAACCTTCCCTGCGCATAAGTGTTTCACAAGCCGTGCGTGCGGCAAAAACCGGCAGGTTTCGCAGACAAAATACTGCGGAGAGTGTCAAGCAAATAGAATGGAACTTTGCCGCCGTTTGCGTCGTGGCAATGTGCCCGTAGTTCTCCCGCCGATCGGTTGGGAGTGGCGGTCATGAAGCAAGCAACCCCCAATGCTGGAGTGAATGATGAAGGCTGTTTTTGTAACGGAACCGGGTGGGCCTGAGGTCCTTGAGGTGCGTGACGTTCCAGCTCCGGTTCCGGGTCCAGGTGAGGTGCTGATCGACGTCGTAGCTGCTGGGTTGAACCGTGCAGACGTTCAACAGCGCGAAGGCCACTACCCGCCGCCGCCAGGTGCCTCAGAAATTTTGGGTCTAGAAGTCTCCGGCCGGATCTCCGGTTTTGGCCCGGGCGTTGCTAAGCCGTTCTCCAAGGGGGACAAGGTTGTTGCGCTGCTCGCAGGCGGTGGCTATGCCCAGCAGGTCGCCGTCCCGGCCGAGCAAGTTTTGCGCATTCCTGAGGGCGTTGACCTGGTCACCGCTGCGTCCTTGCCGGAAGTCGCCGCCACGGTCTATTCAAACTTGTATATGACGGCCCAGCTGCAGGCTGGTGAGACCGTGTTGATTCACGGTGCCACCGGCGGGATTGGCACGATGGCCATTCAAATGGCCAAGGCTTTTGGTGCGGTGGTGGCCACGACGGCAGGTAGTCAAGAAAAAGTCAGTACCGCCAAGGCGTACCTGAACGCCGATATTGCCATCGATTACACACGCGAGGACTTTGTTGACAGTCTCCGCGCCCAAAACGGTGGCAAAGGCGCAGACGTAATCCTCGACGTCGTAGGTGCCAAGTACTTGGATAAGAACATTGACGCGTTGGAGACTTACGGCCGTCTAGTGGTCATTGGGCTCCAAGGTGGGCGCCGCGCTGAGCTGGATCTTGGCAAGCTACTGGCCAAGCGTCTGGCCGTCATTGGCACCAGTTTGCGCCCACGCGCCGTGGCAGAAAAGGGTGTGATTATGGATGCCGTGCGTGACGCCGTCTGGCCGCTGGTTGCCGATGGCACTGTGAAACCGCTGGTTGCCAAAACCTTCGCGCTGGACCAGGTTCGAGCCGCGCACCGGTATTTCGATTCAGGCGATCATGTGGGCAAGGTACTTCTACTGCTCTAGTCGGCTAGCGAATTTGGCCGGCGGCGAATCGCGTTGTGATTGATTGACGTCCTCGCTGCCACTACGCTCGATCTATACGCAGTATGCATCCGTCTTTGGGGGGCGGATGTTTGCCGCGGAATCGCTAGCCCAGCAAAAGGAACTTATGTCCATCCGCCACAGCCTGCTCGCACTCCTGCAAGATCAACGCCGCTACGGGTATGATCTGCGGGTTGAGTTTGAGGAGCGCACAGGATCAACATGGCCGTTGAACATTGGGCAGGTTTACACCACCTTGGATCGCCTTGAGCGCGACGGTTTGGTTCTTAAAGACGGGGACGACGGCGAAGGCCACGTCATCTACAGCATCACCCCGGCCGGGACTGCGGAAGTTCAAGGCTGGTTTGCCGCCCCCGTGGAGCGGAGCAACCCGCCGCGCAATGAGCTGGCCATCAAGCTGGCGCTTGCTGTAACACTGCCCGGCGTTGATGTGCCGGCAATCATTTCCGCCCAGCGTGTGGCCTCCATGCGCTCACTTCAGGATTACACCAAGGCTCGCCGGGACACTGCAGCTAACCAACGCAGTTCTGACACTGCCTGGTTGTTGGTGCTGGATTCCCTGATTTTTCAGACTGAGGCAGAAGTCCGTTGGCTGGACCTGTGCGAGGCACGCTTGGCGCAACTTGCTGCGAGCCGTGCTGCCAGCATCAATGACCCAGACCTTAATCAAGCTCCGCGCACCACGGTGACCGCTGCCCCGGTCACACGACCGGCCGAGTAGTTCTAGTGACTTCCGTAGCACGTCAGCAGGTCTTGGAACTCGCCTCCGTGAGCCGGACCTTTGGTGAGGGCGCAACGGCGCTAGCTAGGTGCCGTCGTCGTGCCAAAGTTCCTCCCGCTGGACTATGGTGCTGTGCAGGAGCGAAACGTAAACCGAACCGCTGTGGCAACATCACCGCACTCAGTAGTCATCACACGTACACTGTACGACGGCGGCACTAGAGGCTGCGGCCAACTCAAGGAGGAGACATGGGCAGAGTACCTGACGGTCAAAAACGGGTGAACCCCGAGAAGATCGGGGCCAAACCGGCGAACGACGAAAAAACCACTAACGGCGACACTTTGGTGAGTGACCCCAACTTGCCGCCGGTAGCAGTTGACCCGGAACGGTTGGACCGCGAAGACCGGGCATGGACGCCCGGCAAGATCGCTTTGTGGGTGGCCATCGCGCTGCTCGGTGGGCTCGCGTGGGTGATGATTGCCCTGGTTCGTGGGGAGACCGTCAATGCCATTTGGTTTGTTTTCGCCTCGGTGTGTACATACCTGATTGGCTATCGCTTCTATTCAAAGTTCATTGAAAAGCACCTGCTCAAACCTAATGACAGTCGCGCCACACCAGCCGAGTACAAAGCTGACGGTAAGGACTACGTTCGCACCGATCGCAACGTGTTGTTCGGTCACCACTTCGCCGCCATTGCCGGCGCCGGTCCCTTGGTTGGCCCCATCATTGCCGCCCAAATGGGTTACCTACCGGGCACTGTATGGATCATTGTTGGTGTAGTTTTGGCCGGTGCCGTCCAGGACTACCTCGTGATGTTTTTCTCCATGCGCCGCGGTGGACGTTCGCTGGGCCAGATGGCTCGCGAAGAACTTGGCGTGATCGGTGGAACTGCAGCACTGGTTGCCACCTTGCTGATTATGGTCATCATTGTGGCCATCTTGGCTCTAGTTGTTGTTAACGCCTTGGGTGAAAGCCCGTGGGGTGTGTTCTCGGTAGGAATGACCATCCCCATCGCACTGTTTATGGGCATCTACTTGCGCTTTATCCGCCCGGGCAAGGTGATGGAAGTTTCCATCATCGGTTTTGTTCTGTTGATGGCTGCCATCATTGGCGGCGGCGCTGTGGCCGGTACCGAATGGGGTGCAGCGTTCTTCCACCTGGACAAGGTCACCATCGCATGGGGCTTGATCATCTACGGTTTCATCGCTGCAGTGTTGCCAGTGTGGTTGCTGCTGGCACCGCGCGACTACCTCTCTACATTTATGAAAATCGGTGTGATTGTGATGCTCGCGCTGGCCATTATTGTGGTCCGCCCGGAAATCACTGTCCCGGCATTTAGCGAGTTCGCCAGCCGAGACAACGGGCCGGTGTTCTCCGGATCCTTGTTCCCCTTCTTATTTGTCACCATCGCGTGTGGTGCGCTCTCCGGATTCCACGCGCTGATCTCATCCGGAACCACCCCCAAACTCATCGAGAAGGAACGTCAAAGCCGCTACATCGGTTACGGCGGAATGCTAATGGAATCCTTTGTGGCGATTATGGCGTTGGTAGCTGCAATCTCCATTGACCGTGGCATCTACTTCGCCATGAACGCTCCATTGGCTCTGACCGGCGGGACCGTTGAATCAGCAGCCGCCTGGGTGAACTCCCTAGGCCTAGCCGGGGTCAACATCACCCCTGACGTTTTGGCTGAAACGGCTAAGAATGTGGGCGAGGAGAGCATTATTTCCCGATCTGGTGGTGCACCAACTCTGGCTGTTGGGTTGGCCCACATCATGCAGCAATTTATTGGTGGTACAGCCATGATGGCGTTCTGGTACCACTTCGCCATTATGTTTGAGGCGCTCTTTATTCTCACCGCCGTTGACGCCGGAACGCGTGTGGCCCGCTTTATGCTGCAGGACTCTATTGGCAACTTTGTTCCCAAGTTCAAGGAAGCCTCATGGCGTCCGGGGGCGTGGCTGTGCACCGCAATTATGGTTGCGCTCTGGGGGGCTGTGCTGTTGATGGGTGTTACCGATCCGCTCGGTGGCATCAACACTCTGTTCCCGCTGTTTGGTATCGCTAACCAGCTGCTCGCCGCAATCGCCTTGGCTGTGTGTATGGCCATTGTGGCTAAGCGCGGCACCTTCAAATACTTGTGGATCGTGGCCCTGCCGCTTGCCTTCGCTGCAGTGGTAACCATCTCGGCGAGTATGTACAAGATCTTCTCGCCCGTACCCGCGGTGGGCTACTTCGCTAACAACTCGGCGTTTGCCAAGGCGCTCGCTGATGGGAAGACGTCCTTTGGGACGGCCAAGAATGTGCCGGCCATGGAGGCTGTTGTTCGCAACACCATGATCCAGGGATGGCTCTCGGTGATCTTTGTGACGCTTTCCATCATTGTGATCATTGCGGCGATTATTGCCACCATCCAGGCCTTCAAAAATTCGCGGGCGGGAATTGCCAACGCAAATAATGAGGACCCGGCTGTGGCGTCCAAGGTATTTGCCCCGGCAGGGCTGTCCAGCACTGCGGCGGAGAAGGAAATCCTGGCTCAGTGGGCCGCGTTGCCAGCGGAGAAACGTTTGCACAAGGCCGGGCACCACTAATGAAAGTGGCCGCCTCACCCGTCACGCTTGGAGCTTTGCGTGGAGGGTTCAAGAAGTTCAGTGCCTATCTTGGTGGCGTGATGGGGGCTGACGCTTACCAGCGGTACCTCGAGTTCCATCAAGAGGCCCAGTGCAGCGGCGAGCCGTTGACGGAACGTGAATTCTGGCGGGACAAAACGGCACGGCAAGAGGCAAACCCAGAGGGCCGCTGCTGCTGATGTAGGTGCGGGGCTCCTCAGCTGTGGCTCGTGAGAGTATGGGGCTATGACTGAGGAGAACCGCACCGCACCACGCCAAGGGGAGGACGTCCCGGTGGAGGGAACCACTGTTCCGGAGGCTAAGTCCAAAGCATTGAACCTGAGCGATTTGGTGGATGAGCCTGCCAAGGTGATGCGCATAGGGACCATGATTCGTCAGCTGCTTGAGGAAGTGAAGAGCTCCCCGCTAGATGATGCTGCCCGTATTCGCCTAGCTGAGATCCACACACGATCCATCCGGGAGCTGGAAGACGGGTTGGCACCGGAACTCGTCGAAGAACTTGAACGGCTTCGTTTGCCGTTCCCGGAAAATGCTGCGCCCTCCGATGCTGAGCTGCGGATCGCTCAGGCCCAATTGGTGGGTTGGCTTGAGGGACTGTTCCACGGCATTCAGACGGCCATCGCTGCCCAGCATGCCGTCCGGGAGCAGACCGCCGCACAGATTCAATTGCGCCAATTGCCGCCCGGTACGGTGATTGCGCCCGGGGTGATCATTGGTGAGAACGGTGAACCGCAACGTGCACCAAGCCCAACCGGTGCCACGGACGCCGGTGCGCCTCAAGACCCAGCCGCGGGCCGCCGTCGTGATCCTGACCACGGCCCAGGCCAGTACTTGTAGGCCGAACTGATGGGGATTTTTTCTGTGGCACGGCAGGGCAAGCGGGACGATAAAGAGCTAGGCAAAGGTTTGTGGCGGCGCGCTCACGATCGTTTTCAGCGTGGTTTGGACAGGTATCACCAAGTCCTTGAGGGCGTTGAGGACGATGCTCTCTACAACGAGTTGGTGTTGATCGCGAACGATCTCTCGCAGCTATTGCCACGGGTCCGGGCAGTGTGCGCCGCGGCCCAAAAGCAGCATCCCAGTGAAGAGCTAGAGGTGCCGATTCAGCTGGCAGCCGTGCACCGGGCGCTGTCCAACGCGGGCAATGATTTGGCCACAACCGCCCAAGCAGCGGCGATGCTTCGGCTCGCTGTGGGGCCCGGTAAAGGGCCGGTGTCAGACACGGCGGTGTCAGTCCGGCGCCGTGCGGAGGCTGTTTCCGCCCACGTGCACGACGCCGAACGGCAGCTAAGCGAGCAGGCCCAGCTGTAGTTTTTGGTTGAGTTTTAACGTGAGGAGTCACCATGGGCATCGAACGAATCAACGAGGGGCTGGATCTTGGCGTCCGAACCGTCATTTCTGCCGCACGTGCCAAGGTGTGGCGTGCGTGGTCTGATCCTAGCGAGTTTGCCACGTGGTGGGTTCCGGCTCCCGAGGCGTGTCACTACCCCGTTTATCACAGGTGTTTTTACGTTTGAAGACCACCCGGACGGCACGCTTTACACGGCTAGAGCGCTTCATAAGGACAAGGCTGACCGGGACAATCACCTGGAACTCGGATTCTTTGAGGGCTGCGGCGCAGTGACCGAACAGCTGGCCGAACTAGCTAGCAGCTACTCGCGAGACTAAGAGCGTTTTATTCCTGCTTTGAGGCAAATTTTTGAGGTTACGCATATAGCGGATGCAGCTGCTTTTGCCTGTAATTTGCTGTGTTGCTTTGGCAGGATGGAACCATGACTTCTTCACCGAATCTGACATTCAATGACGGCAACACCATCCCGCAGCTCGGCTACGGCGTATGGCAGGTAGAAGACGATGTCGCTGAAAAGGTTGTGGGTCAGGCTTTCAAGGCTGGCTTCCGGCACATCGACACCGCCAAGATTTACGGCAACGAGGCAGGCGTAGGCCGCGCCATTGCGTCCTCCGGGTTGGACCACAAGGACATCTTCATCACCACCAAGTTGTGGAACGCTGACCAGGGCTACGAGTCCACACTGGCGGCCTTTGAGGCTTCCATGGAGCGACTGGGTCTGGAAACTCTTGACCTGTACCTCATCCACTGGATGCAGCCGAAGCAGAACAAGTACGTTGACACCTGGAAAGCACTCATCGAGCTGCAGAAGCAGGGCCGGGTCAAGTCCATTGGTGTTTCCAACTTCACCAAGGAAGGCCTGCAGGAAATCATCGACGCTACCGGCGTTGTTCCGGCCATCCACCAGATCGAACTGCACCCGTTCTTCAACCAGAGCGAACTGCGTGAATTCAACGCTTCTAAGGGCATCCTGACTCAGGCTTGGTCCCCGCTGGGTCAGGGCGGTGAGCTGCTGAGCAACGATGTTGTCACCAACATCGCTGAGAAGCACAACGCCACTGCCGCTCAGGTAGTTATTGCTTGGCACTTGGCTATCGGCAACGTGGTGATCCCCAAGTCCGTGACCGAATCCCGCATTCAGGAGAACTTCGCTGCTTTGAACGTCACCCTTGACGCCGAGGACATCGAAGCAATCACCGCACTGGACAAGGGTGCCGAAGGCCGCATCGGGGCCGACCCGGCAGTCTCTGACTTCCAGTAGGCAACTCGCCACATAAGCGCTACAAAATAGGACATCCGCACCCGGGATTTTGGGTGCGGATGTCCTATTTTGTAGCGGAAGTCTCCAGGCAAAAAAGTAGCCCCGCAAAATCCGTGGATTCGCGGGGCTTTTCGAGCTTCCTATCAGAATCGAACTGATGACCTTTTCATTACGAGTGAAACGCTCTACCGACTGAGCTAAGGAAGCAACACGAGGTTCATCCGGGCGAGCGGATGAATCACGCAAGAATCAACTGTAGTGGAGGCCCGGCGTTACGGTCAAAACGCAGCCCCAGCCGAGGATAAACCAAGGGCTGGAGCCGCCCCCATATGACGGTTCCAGCCCAGCTATGCAGAGACACGGCACGGCACTTTATGACGCGAAAACCTACAGAATTCCAAAAAAGTTTGATGAGCCAGGATACGGCTGTTCATCTTGCGGTCGGTCAGGGTTTAGGAGTTGGTTTTGCAGATCCGTCACTCTGGTGTTCAGATGGGCGGCCAAAGTGCGCCGAGCCAGAACTTAACTGCGATATTCGTGGCAACAATGGCGCTGCCGCGGGATCGCTTGACCTTGGGAGAGCAACACCATGAGCGTGGACAACAGTACAACAGGCCAGCAGACCCCTTTCATCACACCGGTGCGGAACCTTCGCCTCGCCATTTTGGACATGTCCGGCACCACCATCACGGATGACGGCATCACTGAGCAAGCCATGGCCCGGGCCCTCCAGGAACAGGGAATCGGCGCAGGCAGTGCGCAATATGACTCCATGCTCGGCTACGCGCGCGACACCATGGGCATCTCCAAAATCACCGTCTTTGAGCACCTCTTTGAGCACAATCCGGGTCAAGCAGCTGCGGCCAACAGGACCTTTGAAACCGTTTACGACGAGCTGGTCAAAGACGGGGGAGTCCGCGCTATTGACGGTGCAGCGGATACCATCGCATGGCTCCGTGAGGCAGGACTGCAGATCTGCCTGGCCACGGGATTCGGCCGGCACACCCAAAACACGATTCTTGAGTCTTTGGGCTGGATGGGAATGGCGGATTTGAGCCTGTGCCCGGCAGACGCTGGCCGCGGCCGCCCGTACCCGGACATGATCCTCACAGCAGTGCTAGCCCTAGACCTCGACGACGTCCGCGAGGTTCTTGTAGTTGGCGATACCACCTCGGACATGCTGGCAGGGTTACGCGCCGGAGCCGGTGTGGTGACCGGAGTGCTCACCGGCGCCCACACTGAGGCGGCCCTGCGAGCAGCAGGTGCTGGCGTCGTCGTTCCTTCCATTAAGGAACTGCCGGCGGTCCTACAAGGCCGCTAAAACGCTAGCAAGTTGTGCCGTCCTTGGGCGTTTTACCGTCCACTAGGTAACCGTCCACCGCATTGCGCACACACTCATTGGAACGGCCGTAGGCGGTGTGACCTTCGCCTTTCCACGTCAGCAGACTCGCGTTGCCCATTTCTTTGCGCAGCGCGCCAGCCCAAGCGTATGGCGTGGCCGGGTCCCCGGTAGTTCCAATCACGACGACGGTGTTCTCACCTGTGTAGCTAGCCGGGGCGGGGGTGCGCAGCGGCTTGTACGGCCAACCCACGCAGTTGGATCCGCCGTAGGCAAAGAATTCCCCGAAGGTCGGTGAGGCCTGCTTGAGGACTTCAGCGTCTTGGCGCATGGTGGCCACATCGCTGACCATCGGGTAGTCCAAGCAGTTGATTGCGTTGAAAGCGAAGGTGCTGTTGGAGGTGTAGCTGCCATCAGCGGAGCGGTCCGCACCCAAGTCTGCAAGGTACATCATGGCACTGGGATCTCCGCTGATCGCTAAGGACAGGGCGCTCGTGAGCATGGGCCAGTTGGCGTCGTTGTAGAGCGGAAGAATCAGGCCGCTCACAAAACTGCTGGCTGTAACAACACGACCGTCGGTGTTTTTCTGCGGGCTGGCCACAAAGCTAGCGATCAGATCCCGGATCTGTTGCATACCTTCATCCGGCGTACCGCTGAGGGGGCAATCGCTGCCTTGGAGGCAACTGGTGACGTACGTCTTCAACGCGGCTTCGAATGCCTTGGCCTGCCCCAGAGTCAGCTCTTCGTTGCTCAAAGCCGGGTCCAGCGCACCATCCAGTACTACCCGGCCCACCTTGTCCGGGAAGAGCTGGGCGTAAGTGGAACCTAGGAACGTTCCGTAGGAGTAGCCCACGTAGTTGAGCTTGGCGTCGTTAGACGTTGCGCGCAGAACATCGAGATCCTTAGCGGCGCTTACGGTGTCCACATGGCCCAGGATCTCGCCGGTCTTTTTCTGGCACTCGGCGATGATCTTTTTGTTGTCCGCCTGGGACTTGGCTAGGCCAGCATCGGTGTCCAACTTGTAGTCGATGGCACGGTATTCGTCACGTTCTTTATCCGTCAGGCACGTCACCGGAGCGGAAGAGCGCACACCGCGCGGGTCAAAGCCCACGATGTCGTAGGACGCGCGCACCTTTGCGCTGAAGTTGGTCATTCCGGCGTCGCGAACAAACTCAATTCCGGAGCCGCCTGGGCCGCCGGGGTTGGTCAGCAAGGAACCGATTTTTTTGCCGGTGGCCGGGATTTTGATGGCTTGGATGTCAATTGTGGCACCGTCTGGTTTGGCATAGTCCAAGGGCACCATAATTTTGGCGCAACTCATGCCAGCTTCGTCTTTTTCCTTGCACGGCTCCCAAGCCACGGACTGTGTGTAGAACTTTTTCAGTTCCGGGGCAGAGCCAGCAATCGCCGTTTCGTTGGCTTGCGAAGTTGCCGACGGTGCAGCCGATCCCGGCTGTTGCCCCCACGGTGTGCAAGCCGAAAGTAGTGCCACGCAAGCGAGTGCGGCAACGGATGCACGCAGACGGTGGGCAATTCTCATGCGTAACTCCTCGAACGGCGCGCAGAAAGCGGGCAGATTTGGTCGGCGGTCTCCACACCGACTGATTCAGTACTCAAATTAGGCTAGCTGCCATGGCCTCTACAGCCAGTAACGGCGCCACGTTGCTTGTGACAATACGACGGCGTGTGGTGTTGATCGCGTCCATTCTTGCCAGTGTTTTCTCTGGGCTGGAGTTGTTGGCGAACTCTTCAATTTCGGCGCTGAGCTCAACGTTGACTAACTCCACTCCGTGCCCCAGCTGAACCATCAGCACATCTCGGTAGAACGAGAGTAGATCAGTGAGCGTCCGGTCCAGAGAGTCGGTGATGGACCTTTTGGCGCGCCGTTTTTGATCGTCCTCAAGCTGTTTAAGTTGGGCTCGCATGGCCGGTGGGAGTGTCCCTGTTTCCGGAGCACCCAGTGAGGCCAGCAAAGCAATCTTTTCTTGAGCGTCCCGTTCGTCATTGGAGCTTTGCGCCTCATCGGTAGCAATGCTGGTCAGCTCCTCTGCCATCAGAACCGCTGCCGTAATCCCACGCAATGCGAGCGGAAGCCTTACTGTGGCGGTCCGGCGTTCGCGAGCGTTAGGGTCTTTAGCCAGACGGCGGGCAATACCAATATGGCTTTGCGCGGCACGTGCCACGGTCTGCGCCAAAGCTGGATCCACGCCGTCGCGCTTTATTAACAAAGCCGCAACGTCGGCAGCTGGCGGCAGGCGCAAACCCACTGGCCTGCAACGCGAACGGATGGTGACCAAAACATCGGCAGGCGAGGGCGCGCAGAGCATCCAGATGGTGCGGGGTGTGGGCTCTTCGATGGCTTTGAGGAGCACGTTGGTGGTGCGCTCGGCCATTCGGTCGGCGTCTTCCACCACAATGCTCCGCCAGCGCCCCGTTGCGGGGCGATTACCTGCTTTGGCCACCAGCTCACGCGATTCATCAATGGTGATGGTGACCTTTTCGGTGCGCACAAAAGTCACGTCAGGGTGCGTTTCGCCCAGAATGGTTAGGCAGGCAGGGCACTGCCCGCAGCCGCGTTCGGCAACGTCTTCGCGTTCGCAATTGAGGGCGGCAGCGAATGCTTTGGCGGCGTTGGAACGCCCGGAACCTGGCGGTCCTGTGAACAGCCAAGCGTGTGAGAGCCGGTCACCGTTGACTGCCTGTTTTAACTGCTCGACGACGGCGGGCTGGCCTCCGAGCTCGTCCCAGACACTCATTGCCGCTCACCAGCAGGCTGTGCTCGGCGGTCTGCAAAAACACCTTCCACGCGCTCAAGAATCTGGGCCGAAATGGTCTCGATGGGTAGTGAAGCGTCGATGACCAGGTACATTTCGGGGCGTTTCGCGGCAACGTCCAAAAAGGCTTGCCGGACCATGGCATGAAAGGTATCTGGTTCGGATTCCAGCCGGTCCTCCACTGCAGCTCCGGCGGTACGGCGTGCACGGCCGTGTTCGGGGGAGACGTCCAAAACCACTGTGAAATCAGGCCAGAGCGAATCGGTTGCCCATTCGTTGAGCCCGCGAATTTCTTCGCTTCCCAGTCCGCGTGCCACACCTTGGTAGGCCACGGAGGAGTCAATGTAGCGGTCGGTGATAACTGCCTCGCCGCGGTCCAGGGCCGGCTTGATGAGTTGTTCGGCGTGAGCGGCTCGCGAGGCCGCGTACATCAGTGCTTCGGTGCGGGAATCGATGGTGCCATGCCCGTGTTCGAGTACTAAGGAACGGAGCTTTTCGCCGATGGCCGTTCCGCCGGGTTCACGGGTCTGAACCACCGTCATTCCGCGCTCACTCAGTGCCTCGGCTAGGAGCCGTGACTGGGTGGACTTGCCGGCACCGTCGCCGCCTTCGAAGGCAATAAACAGCCCTGTGCGCGGCCCGGATACGGTGCTGGGGCGTACATGCTTCTGCTCGGTCACTGCTCCAGCCTACCGGGAGGGTGGGACAGAAAAATTCTTAACAGTTAACGGCCCGCACTTCTGGAGCCTTAATGTTGGCTTATGACACTCTCGGACCATGGCGCGCTTTCTCCTGACACTGTTGTTGTTGCTGCGGGACGCCCGCCCCGAGAACGCGATCAGCCGGTTAATCCGCCCATCGTGTTGTCCTCCACCTATTTTGGAACCGGTTCTTTGGGTGATGGTGACCGTGGTTACGGCCGCTACGCTAACCCGTCGTGGGAGCCGTTTGAGGACGCGCTGGCTCAGCTTGAAGGCGCCGAATTACCGGGGCTTTTGTACTCCTCAGGATTGGCTGCAGTGAGCTCGGCTCTCTCCTTGATCCCGGCCCAGGGTGTGCTGGTGATGCCCTCGCACAGTTATGCGGGCTCGTTGCAGATGGCCAGCGAACTTGCCGAGAAAGGCTTCCTGACTTTGCGGACCGTGGACATCGCTGACACGGATGCCGTTTTGGAAGCACTCACGGCGGACGGTGTTAACGCCGCAATGTTGTGGCTTGAAAGCCCTACTAACCCCATGTTGGGCATCGCGGACATTCCTACGCTGGCTGCTGCTGCCCACAAAATTGGTGCCATTGTGGTCACGGATAACACTTTCTCCACGCCTCTTGTGCAAAAGCCTTTGTCCTTGGGTTCTGACATTGTGCTGCACTCGGTGACCAAATATTTGGCTGGCCACTCGGACGTGGTGTTGGGAGCACTTGTGACGAGTAACCCGGAAGTACGGGCAGATCTCCTTCACCACCGAACCATTCACGGAGCCATCGCCGGCCCCTTTGAGGCATGGCTTGCGCTGCGCGGTTTGCGCACACTGGCCTTGAGGATTGAGCGCTCTCAGGCCACGGCAATGCTCTTGGCTGATCGGCTCAAAGACCACCCCGCAGTTGAGGCCATCCGATTCCCGGGTTTGCCCACCGATCCCGGTCACGAGCGCGCCAAAAATCAAATGTCCGGGTTTGGCTCGGTGCTGTGTATTCAAGTCCGGGCCATCGATTCAACCAGCACCAGCAGTGAAAGCACGACGTCGGCCCAAGACTCCGCAGAAAGCCTCACCGGCGGTGCGGCTGCTGCGGACGCGCTAGTTCGTTCACTCAAGCTCTGGTTGCCAGCCACGTCCCTTGGTGGGGTGGAATCGTTGGTGGAGCGCCGTCGTCGTCATAAGGCAGAGCCGGAAAGCGTCCCGGAGAACCTGATTCGGTTCAGTGTGGGGATTGAGAACGCCGAGGACTTGTGGGCAGACCTAGCTCAAGGCCTCGACTCTTTGGCTTCATTAACCTCCTAGCGTGCGTTGGTAGCTTAGGCTGAGATGGTGACTGGCGCAGCGATCGTTTATTACTCCACATCATTCGTATACCTCGTCCTGGGGGTAGTGGCACTTGGCCTAGAACTGTGGGCTTTTGTTGATGCCCTGCGCCACAAACCTGCCGCTTACACAGCAGCGTACAAACGGACTAAAACGTTTTGGATGGCTGTCACCGGCGCTGCCGCATTTGTTGGTGTGCTCTCCATCGTCACCGGCGGTGGGACCTTGGGTCTCTTTGGCCTGGCGGCGGTTACTGCAGCTTGTGTGTACCTTGCGGACGTGCGCCCCGAGGTCAAGGAAACCGGCAAGGGGCGCCCGGGCAACATGGGCCCATACGGCCCCTGGTAACAGCCCCTGGTAATCGGCCCTAGAAACTAAAGTTTTCCGGCGCTACGGCGTCCCAAGCCACGGTGAGTTCCCCAAGACGCCAGCGGGAGACGCCGTCGTAAATTGGCCAGCTCTCCGCGCGAAGTTGTTGGCACATCCGTACCCAACGCTGCCGGTTCCCAAAAGATGCAAGCGGCGCTGACTCGAGCCAGCAGCGGTCCATGGCTTGAAAAAAAGTGTGGATCTGCTCGCCGGGGACGTTGCGGTGAATAAGCGCTTTGGGCAGGCGTTCGGCCACCTCTGAAGGCAGCGTAAAAGTACCGAACCGCATGGAGAAGCTAAGCGTTTGCGGGCCGGTGGCATCCACCGCCACCCAGCTGGCCCGGCGGCCCACTTCGTCACACGTGCCCTCCACAAAGAGGCTCTTCGGAATCAAGGGTGTAGCGAGGGTCTGAAACCTCCGGCCTCGAGCAGGCTCCTGGCTGTGTAGTTCGCGAGGTTGCGGAAGCCGAGCGCGGAGCCGCGGAGGTGCTCGAGTCGGCCGTTGATCGCCTCTGTCGGACCGTTGCTCGTGCCGGGCAGGTCGAAGAACGCGAGGACGTCCGCGGCGCGCTGCTTCAACGTCCGACCGAGCCGGCGAATCTCGGCCAGCATCGCGGGGACGCCGCTGCTGACGGAATCGATCACCGACCGCATCATCTCCTTCGCCTTCTTCTTGTCGGGTTCGCGGTAGGCGGCGACGATGCGCTGGTAGATGCCCCAGGTCGCTTCGACCTCGACGTGCTCCTCGACCGCGAACACCGCGTCCAGCCGTGCGGTCTGCTTCTCGGTGAGGAAGCTCACGCCGGTGTGGAGGGTGCGGCGGACCCCGTAGAGCGGGTCCCCGGCGTGACCGCGGTGCCCGAGAGTGTCCTGCTGAACCCTCTGCCGGGTCCGGTCCAGGGCGTCACCGGCGAGCCGGACGACATGGAACGGATCCATCACCGGGACCGCGTCGGGGAGTTCCTCGGACGCGGCGGTCTTGAACCCACTGAACCCATCCATCGCGACCACTTCGATCTGCTTCGACCACTCCTTGGGCCGGGCGGCGAGCCACTGCTTGAACACCGCCTTCGACCGACCCTCGACCATGTCCAGCAGCCGTGCGGGACCTGTCTTGTTGCGGGCGGGCGTGAGGTCGATGATCACGGTCACGTACTTGTCACCGAACCGGGTGTGACGCCAGACGTGCTCGTCGACGCCGATCGTGGTGACGCCGTCGAACCTGGCCGGATCGTCGATCAGCCGCCGCTTGCCCTCGGCGAGGATCGCGGTGTTCGCGGTGTGCCACGACACACCCAGGCCTGCCGCGGCGCGGGAGACGGTGAGGTGGTCGACCACGATCGCCTTCAGCGCCCACCCGACCCCGCCGCGGGAGATCTTCGCCCGCGGCGCCGCCGCGTTCGTCGTGTCCTGCCGCCAGGTGCGGCGGCAGTGGCCGCACCGGTAGCGGCGCACCCGCACCAGCAGCGTCGTGGGCCGGTGCCCGAACGGCTCGTGCGCGAGCGGACGCGTCACGGTGTCGCGCGGCACGCCCTCGGCGCCGCACTTCCGACACCACGGGTCATCGTCAACGACGCGGCACTCGAGTACCGCCCGGTCGGGCTCGATCAACTGGCCGATGGCTTCGAGGCCGAGCTCATCGAGACGGCAGAACGTGGTGAGGTCAGGGGTCGCGAACGTAGGGTGGTGCAAGTCGAGGTCTTCCGGCAGATGGGCAGTGTGAGAACTTCCATCCTGGAAGACCTCGACGTCTATCCACGAACCAGCCGCCGACCCTCGACTACACCCTCAACTGCGAAGAGCC